>NZ_JADBVM010000244.1:0-2757 GCF_020244875.1 Microcystis sp. M44BS1 | reverse complement strand
TTGCGTGGGAATAATATCCCAATCGATCGGAGGGCGCAAGCTTTGCGCCCCTACAGTAACGGATTTTGTCCACAATGTAGGGGCGAACTGCGTTCGCCCAAAAGGTACATTATCAAAGCGCAAGTCCCTAACTGATAACTGATAACTGATAACTGATAACTGATTACTGATAACTGATTACTGATAACTGATTACTGATTACTATGCTGTAATTTCCAGAGAAAACTAGCGAGGAGATTGGTGATAATATGAGCGAGAATTGGGATTAATAAATTACCGGTGATGATGACGGTATAACCGAGGGCAAAACCGACAACAGTTGCCCAGATAACATAGGGCCATTGCTGGGAACCGCTAAAATGGAGGATGCCAAAAATTAGACTAGAAACGGTTAAACCAAAGATATTTAAGCCCAAAGCTGGCAAAATCACCCCGCGAAATAATAATTCTTCACTTAACCCCGGCAGTAATCCAACCCAAATTAAATCGGGCCATGCTAAAGGTTTAATGACTAATTCTAAGTAAGCGTTAGCACTATGGCGATAACTAGACCAAAAACGATAGAGAAGCCCACTAATTCCACTAATTGCCCCCGCTAAGGCTAATCCGAACAGGAAATCCGGGAGAGTCCAGCGAATGGCGGGAATAGCGATCGCACCGAAATATTGCCAAACTTTGGCGACTACCAGCAAGATAATCGCCGTTACCGCCATAATGGTGAGGACTTGTGTGCGTGTCAGGGGATCAAATTCGGAATTAGGGGAATTAGTCACGGATTCTCGGATAAACAGCGTAAAGAGTTGAAATTAGGGCGAAGAGATGGGAGGCTAACCCCGGCCCGTTGACAAACGATCGCACCGATTGCCTCCATATACGAGTGTACCCTAATTGCTTTCACCCCTAGAGGTTCCGGAGCCACCTTCATTCTTGTACTATTTTCCTGCACAGCAATCAGTACGGTTTTTTCTTGACAAAAACTTAAAACTGTGCTGGAGCCGCAAGCACTGGCGGGAACGATCAGCGCGTCCACCTCCCGGCTCCAAATAGCATCGGGACCGGGCTGCTTGACCAATTGAGGGGCGCGACTTAAACCCACCAAAACGCAGGGTAAAAAAGTATAACCGATTTCTTCGGCTGCGGCCTTGGGGGAAAGTTGC
Organism: Microcystis sp. M44BS1; assembly: GCF_020244875.1. NCBI lineage: Bacteria > Bacillati > Cyanobacteriota > Cyanophyceae > Chroococcales > Microcystaceae > Microcystis > Microcystis sp. M44BS1. The sequence continues at coordinate 1,600 of NZ_JADBVM010000244.1, read as the reverse complement.
GGATCGAGGGGCAGCGGACTTAAAGCGGGAGCGTGGGCCGCCGGTATTTGGAATTGTCGCACCACCAGATGGGAAATCACCGCTTCGGCCCCGGCAAGGGGATCCACCCCCTGACCATGGCGATAATTAGCCAGGGCAATGCTATCGGGATCGTCGGGAAAACGGGCAACAATGGCGATCGCTTCTGCCTGGCCCTGGTTAATCAGTTTTTCTGCACCCCGCAGCAAGCTGTCGGGATTGCCAATTGTTCCCCAACTGGCCCCGGAGGCTGCCTCTCGCAACTGCACATTTAGGGGGGCATCGGTGATAAGGTAATCGGTGAGATCTAAGCCTAGGGTAGCCCGAACAGCATCGGCAGCCTGAAGGTGTCTTTGCAAGAGGTCAAATTCAATGGCGCGATCGAATAGTAACCCGATGCGATTTTGATGGACGGGACTTAATCCCCAATCCCCCCGGGCAAAACGATCTAAAGCGTAACCCTCCACATAATAGGTGTTGTCCAGAGGCCAGTACAGTTGTGCGCCGTTGAGGACATTGGGATGGGTAATTAGGCGATCGCAAACTTCGGCGATCGCTCTGGCCACGGGAATGCCATCCCCAGCATAACCGCCAATCGCTGCCCCGATGCCGGTGGGAATAATTAGTACGGCGGTATAGGGACGGGAATTCACGAGGCAGTGGTGACAATCGCTTCGACTTTGACTTGATTATTCTCGGTATCCACTTCTGTGATTGCCCAACGCAAGGGTTCACCGCGTTTGGCTAATTCTTTTTCGATTTCTTGCTGCAGTTGTTGCGGGGTTTCCTGTAGGTCGATTTCGGCACTAATAAAGTGAGTGGTCATGGGAATAGTCCAGGATAGTTATCCCCTCAGTTTATCAAGATTTTGCCCTCTTGCGCTGGCTTATACAATCCTTATACTAAATCTGGTTATTAAAGACTGATTATTTATTCCCCTTTTTGACTTTTGCATGAGCAGAAAACGGGTTTCTCCGAGAAACCCGTTTTCTGTGCGTTACTCAACGGATTTAGTATTGTAGAACCCCCTTAAGCTATCCTGCACACTTTTCTCTTTTCGTCAAATTTTATGTTAGGAAAGATGTGACTAATAGAGAGACAGTATTTAGTTTATTTGTACTAACTGACTCGACAATTTTCCAGCCATTGTTCTAAATCTTGTAGTGACTGAAAATCTAACAAAGCTTCTCCCAAGTTTTCTAACTGTTCTAGGTCAAGACTGCGAATATTGGGCAGTAATTCTGGAGAAATGTCCCCTATACGCCGATTTAATTGACGTAAAACGAGGTTAGCTTCTCCCTCTTGTCGTCCCTCTTGTCGTCCCTCTTGTCGTCCCTCTTGTCGTCCCTCTTGTCGTCCCTCTTGTAAACCTTCCGACCAGATTTCTTGATAGATAACGGATTCTTTCATGATGTCTTTCCTCAATAATCGTTGAATGATCTCTTTCTCTAATACTAACCCGGCCAGAATTGCGGTAGATGCAGCCAGATTACTTTGTTCTCGACTATCGCTGATTTGCTCGATTTCTTGGGCAATTTGCCGCAGTAAGTTTTCTTGTTTCTCAGCTTGAGCGAGTATGGCA
>NZ_JADBVM010000243.1:0-18000 GCF_020244875.1 Microcystis sp. M44BS1 | reverse complement strand
TGATTGAATGAACCAATCATAGTCAATCCAATAATCACATCAATCATAGTTAAGACCGTTGGAAAATAGGGTTCGCAGGCGCACGGCTTTTCCATTATGAATATAATATCATGTCAAGTCGCCTTTGTCAAGAGAAAATTTTTCTGACCCGGAAGAAATTCAACCTAGATAAAAACTGAGGATTAGAGCCACTAAAAAAGTCATTAACAGGCATAAAATTCCGAAATAAAGGACGATTTTAGGACGGAAAGCTGATAGGAGGAGGATAAAAGCTTTAATATCAATGAGGGAAGCGACCAGTAAAAAAGCTAGAGTGGAACCCACGGACAGATTAGTAATTAAAGAACCGGGGACAAAAGTGCTAAGACTAGCATGAACAGGGAGGGTGACACCAAAAAACAACTGCACGAGAATTTGAGTAGCGGGACTATTCCCCCAGGCAATTAATTGACTCTGAGGTAATAATAGCTGAAAGACACTAGCAATCGCACAGCCTATAATTAATAATCCCCCTAATTCCAGTGCTTCATCGATAAAGTTATCGAGAAATAGCTGCAGAGAAATTGGCCAAGCTTGCCTATCTCTAGTTTTATACTCATAAACAAGACTGCCGACTCTTTGTAGGGGTTGACTGGCTGCTTCCTCTGGTAAAAAACTCCCGGAAAGAACTAAACTCGATTCTAGGGGAATTTCGCTATCGGTGCGGGGTTTTTCCCGATAGAAACTAAAGAGAGTTCCGATAACAATTGCCATTAACCAGACCGAAAGCGATCGATAGAAGAAAATACTAGAATAGGTGAAAGTCTGCCAAGTTAGCCAAAGAGTGACGATATTTAGGGTAGGTGCAGCGGTGAGAAAGCTAAACACCACTCCTGGAGGTACTCCCTCTAATAAGAATCTTCTAGCGACGGGAATCGTGCCGTATTGTCCGACCGGTAGGATTAATCCGATGGCACTGCCAACGATCGCTCCTAAGACTCGATTACGGGGAAATATCGCCGCTAATCGCTGTTTATTGACGAAAACCAGCAAAAAACTGGAAACGGCTGTCCCCAAAAGTAAAAAGGGAAGCGAGGTCAAGACTAAACTAAGAAAAAAAGTAACAGCGATAGAAATTTGATTCATGAATAGGGTTCAAGATCGGAAGCTATCCTACAAAATAGCAGATTAAGTAAAAAGTAAAAAGATCGGTTTTCGATGCAACAATAGGTAGCTGGTTATAATTAAATTAAACATTGATTTTAGCTTCGATCCCCCTAGCCCCCCTTGATAAGGGGGGAAGCCGAAGGCGGGGGGATACCCCTTGATAAGGGGGGATCGGTACCCCCCTTAATCTCCCCTTAATAAGGGGGGCATCTGATAATTTTTAATCCCTACCTACTTAGGTTAGTTTGTTGAAATCAAAAATTAAAAAGAACGTAAAGCGATTAATTGAGCCTCAGCTTTATGAAGGGATTCTAACCATTCTTTTTCGGGATCGCTATCAGCAACTATTCCCGCTCCCACCTGTCCCCAAACGGTGTTTAAATCCCCTTGAGTAGTCATTAATAGGGTACGGATGAGAATATTCAAATCTAAATGACCCCGTAGGTCAATATAGCCACAGGAACCATAGAATAAATTGCGTCGCATCGGTTCCAATTCTTCGATAATTTCTAGACAGCGAACTTTCGGACAACCGGTAATTGTTCCCCCGGGGAAAAGAGCTTTAATTAAATCAATAGCATGATACTTTTTATCTAATTTTCCTTGAACATTACTGACCAAGTGCATAACATGACTATAACGCTCGATCGTCAGTAATTCATCCACATCAACCGATCCCCATTCACAAACTCTACCCAGATCATTACGTTCTAGATCTACTAGCATAATATGCTCAGCCCGTTCTTTTTTATTAGTTAATAGTTCCTCGGCTAATTGTCGATCGAGTGCCTCGGTTTTACCCCGGGGACGAGTTCCAGCGATCGGTCTAGTGCTGGCTATTCCTCTTTCTAATTTCACCAATCTTTCGGGAGAACAACTAATCATTTCTCCCCAAGGAGTGCGCCAATAGCTGGCAAAAGGAGAAGGGTTTATCTGTTGTAAACTGCGATAAATTTGCCATCCTTTTGCCCTAGTTGTGCTTTGAAATCTTAGGGATAAATTTGCTTGAAAAATATCACCTTTTCTGATATAATCTAAGGCTTTTTTAACAGCTTTTTCGTAGTCGAGTTGAGAAGTATAAAAGATTAAGGGAGAGGGATGAGGATCGATGAACTCAAAATCGGGGTTAGTGGTTAAAGATTGTTCGTATTTATCTAAATCTTCGGGTTTAGTGGCAGCTAACCAGAGAATTTGTGCTTGGTGATCGAGAATGGCAAAACTATCCGGTTCATACCAATAAGCGACGGGAAAAGGGAGAGTATCAGCTTTCCTGTCCGGTAATTTTTCTATTTCCCAAGCTAAATCGTAGCCTAACCACCCCAACCAACCGCCATGGAAGGGAAGATGATCGGGAAGAACATCGGATCGGGTTTGGGGGAGTAAACTGCTTAAAAAGGGCAAAATTTCCCCTAGTGCGGGGGTCCAAAGCTGACGCGGGGAACCAGCACAAAGAGAGTAACGGGAGAGGGAATTACCCGGATAGGGACTTTCTAGTAAAGTAGCGATCGCATCTTGGCAGAATAAGCAGGCAAAAACCTCGGAACCAGTGCGCTGATGCAGAGGAAGCGATCGCCAATGCCATGCTAAAGGTTTTTGCATCTAAAATCGCGGGCCAAAATAGCTGGGAAATTGGGTATAACTAGGGTTTTGGTGTTAGTTGTGGGGGAGTTGATCTTTCCTATCTGCTAACACCTATTATCTTAGTCCTAAATGTTTGCTGCCTCCTAATTATCCCCGATAATCGAGGTCAATTTCTTTAGAACCGCCGCGCTGTAATTGACCTAATAATTCCCCTAACTGACTCCAAACCAAACCACCAATAAAGATAGTCATGGGGAGAGAGATAGCGTAGGCAACCCAACCATTGAGAATAAATATATCTAATCCCGAGGCCAGGAAAAGACAGATTCCTACACAAATACCAATAAAAGGAATTTGTAAGGAACTGGATTTTAAAAGATTTTGATCGTCTGAACCCTTATTTTTATACCAATTGTTAACCACTTGCTTGAGACTAGCTTCAAAAGCGGCCCCGCAGGTAATACCGATAAATAAACCGGCAAAAACTAGAAAATAGGGCGGTTGGGGCAGAAAATAATAATCCATAGAAAAAGTGATTAACCGATGATGACCTTAAACACTTTAACGCGAACTGGTTTCTCGCGGAAGGACAGCGGCCACACCTTGGGACGATAATTCCCGAAAAGCGCTCATGGCCACATCCAAGAGTCGCCGCGGTTGCAATTCTCCTTGAATTAAACCCCAGAGACGTTGCACTTCGGCGGTATGGAGACGGTCATCTTCCGTTAAAGCTAATAGCAATTGACGACGCAGATAACGACCTTCTTCCGAGAGAAGAAAAGTGATGCCTAATTGCGCGGTGGGCAGTAAATCGAAGTTACTTTCCGAGCGAGCCATTGTAATCATGTTTTCTAGGCGTTGCCACTGGAATTTACCGTCTTTGAACAGCACATCCAGTAAACGCCGCCGCAGTTGGGGCGATTCCCCAGTCAGGAGACGTTTAGCGACGTAGGGATAGGCTACTTGGACGATTTTGAAGTCAGGATCGAGGGTAAGGGCCACCCCTTCTTGGGTGACGAGGGAACGAATAATCAGGGCGAATTTGGCGGGAATCCGGAAGGGATATTGGTACATCAATTCGGAGAAATCATCGGTAATAGTGCGGAAATTGAAGTCACCGACCCTTTGACCGATGGCATTGCCTAAAACTCGTTCTAGGGCTGGAATAATGGGTTTTATATCCGTTTCTGGGGTTAAAAATCCCAGTTTGACAAAGTTGGCGGCCAGGTTTTCGTAGTCTTTGTTAATTAAATCGACGACGCAACTAGCGAGGGTTTCTTTAGTTTCCTCCTCTAACTGGTCCATCATGCCAAAATCGATATAGGCCATGCGACCATCAAAGGTGGCGAAAAGATTACCCGGATGGGGATCAGCGTGGAAAAAGCCGTGTTCGAGGAGTTGCTGTAATCCAGAGGTTACGCCGATTTTAACGATACTATTGGGGTCTAATCCTAAAGCTTTGATATTCTCGGTATCGGTGAGTTTATAGCCATCAATCCATTCTAGGGTGAGGACGCGGCGACCACTATAACGCCAGTAGATACTGGGAACTTTAACTTCGGGGTTATTTTGGAAGTTGGTGGCGAATTTTTCAGCGTTGCGACCTTCGTTTTGATAGTCGATTTCCTCAAAGAGTTTGGTTCCGAATTCATCGACAATCAGGGTGAGGTCATGGCCGAGATTGAGGGGTAATAAACGACCGAATTTTTGGGCAGCCCAGCGCATTAGGTATAAATCGAGGCTTAAAAGCGCTCGCAGCCCCGGTCTTTGCACTTTAACGGCTACTTCTTCGCCGGTGGGTAGAATAGCTTTATAAACCTGTCCTAAACTAGCGGCAGCCACAGGGGTGGGGGATATTTCCCGATAGGCTTTTTCTACAGGCATTCCCAATTCCGTCTCGATAAGGGCAAAAGCGATGTCGTTATCGAAGGGGGGAAGTTGGTCTTGCAGTTTAACTAATTCGTCTAAAAAGTCTTTGCGAACGAGGTCGGGGCGGGTAGAGAGAGCTTGACCGACTTTGATGAAGGTGGGACCCAAACGGGTGAGAATTTGCCTAAGTTCGCTGGCACGCTTGTATTTATTGGCTTCTTCTTGCTTTGTCCATTTGTCCCAGAGGAGACTGAGGAGAAATAATCCTAAAGACCAAGTAATCACGAAAGCGCGACCGAACAATTGCCAAGGTTTGTAACGGTATTGTTGAGCGATCGCTTCTGCACTGTAAGGAGTGAACTGTGTTTCTTCTCGTTTCCGGTCAGTTTGACTGTCTTGATGCCGACTCACTAGCTAATCTCTATATATCTTACGCCACTTGATATTGTAGCTAAGTTCTTGACATCAGTATACAAAACTACACATTATTTAATAATTGTTATAGTTCCCTGAGAAATCATAAGTATTTATGGCTGGACTGCCGGGGAAATTCTCGGCTAGTGGATGTCCTCAAGTACCTGATGGATATTTTCAACAAGCTGTTCTATAAAGGTAACGGCATCATTAACGAGATTTTCATCGATATTCCAGCGACTGCCAATGCCATAACTCGGGTCTATATCAGCTTCGTGGGCGATTTTGTTCCTTCGATCAACAATTATGCTAAGTTGGCTTTTAATATCTTTGGCTGGTTTATTTAGTTTGCTGGCCACTTCTTCCCACAATTTCTTGGCTGAAATTAATCTAATGGCCTCCGCTATCTTGTCCGGTTGTTGAAAGCTTTTATATCTGAGGTTTTCTCTAATTTCAGTCTCTAGCCAATAATTACTATTAAGTTTGTTGGTGAGGAGATTTTCAATCATTGGTAGTACCTCGGAAATTGAGTGAGATTCTTGACCAAAAAAAGAACCGTAGTTTTGTTGAATTTCGTTCTCTAGCCAAGAGCTAATACTAATAGCTATCAATCGTTCTTGTCGTGCGCCATCCAAGGAGACTTGAAAACGAGAAAAGGCAGATTGAGAACTGTTAGGAGTGGGAGAAGGTTCTGAACGTTGGCCTCGATAAATTTCTAGCATTCCTAGAGTAACCACTTCGTGAATATAATAATCTAAAGCGCTCACAGTCAGGACTAAAGCGGCTCTGAGGATATCCGATACATCTAGGGCCGAAGTAGTCTGAGATTTGAGGGAATTGTGGATAGCGATCAAGTCACGAACGCGGGCAATGCTAAGGCGAAATTGTTCAATTGCTAACTGCATAAATCTCGGAGGTAAGACCGATAACTTTGTCTGCCAAGTCAGAAAAAATATTTTTAAATTCTTCTTGTTTTTCTTGGGCTTTATCTAACACTTTACCTTGCCATTCTAATTGTTCAGCAGTTAGCGCAAAAACAGGCACTTGATGCTTTTGAGAACTGGCAATAAGACTATTAAAATTAGGAATTTTTACTAGAGTACAGCAGTCTGGTACACCATTCTTGTCGTAGATAAATTTCGGTAGCATCATGCCATTTTTTTCTAGGGCTGGAATCATTTTATCGCCAATATTTTTCTCGATTTCGTTAATCCAGTTTTGAAAAGCTTTTGTTTCTTGACCACCTCTGATTCGATAGTTCTGAACAATAGTTCCCAAAAAATGTAGGTTAACTTCGGGGAAGGGATAGTTGGCGGTTTTGAGAATTGGTAAAGCACTAGCTGCCTTAGCCCATTGGTGCCACTTAGGCAATATTTTAGCTAAAGAATCGATAGCCATAACCGAGAAAAAATCTGGCGTGGTTGGCACAATAAAAAAGTTACTGGTCATCAGTATATTTTGATTGATTGACCCCAAACTGGGACTCATATCGATTAAAATATAGTCAGCTTGAAATCTTTCGGCAGTTTTGTCTAATAAATATGTAATCGCACCGGGGATATTTTTTAAAGCCTGAATTGACCCACTAAGTTCTTGAGCAATACCTAGGGTAACTTCATATTCAGCTAACCCCACATGACCGGGCAATAGAAATAAACGATCACGACCATCAATAGGAATACAGTCCACAGCTTCAATTAATCTCGGTTGAGACTCAAAAGCAGGTGCTAAAGCTGTTTTAATATTAGAGTAAGTATTGTAGATTGCTTGTAGTCTTTCCTCCCTATCTTCACTTTCATTAGTCAAAGCCATACCAGTTAAGTTACATTGGGGATCGGTATCGACAATAATTACTCTTTTGCCCTTCTCAGCAAGCATCCAACCAAGGTTAAAAGTGGTTGTAGTTTTGCTCACTCCACCTTTATGATTAAAAAAAGCTATTTTTTGCACCATGGCATTAATTATATTTGAAGATTGTTGCCCTTGGTCATTATTGTAACATCAGTGTGGAGATTTTGCCATGATTTCTAGGCTAGAATCAGAGTTTCGGATTACTCGTTTTAATGCCTAGCAATTAAGGAAAAATTGCGCCATGGTTTCCACCCTAACACCCCCAACCGGATATTTAAGCAATTTCCTCGGGATTAATGCCCAATTCTCGCAGCTTTTGGGCTAATTTTTCTGCCCGTTGTTGTTCTCTTTCTTTGGCTAATCTTTCCTGTTCTTTGGCTAATCTTTCCTGTCGGGCCGACTCTTGAGGGGTGGGAACCAATTCACCTGATTCGGTGAAATAGCGTAATTTATTGGCAAAAATTCCTAAATATAATCCCAGTTGCTTACTCCATAAATAACCGTTTTCATTGGGGGTAATCGGTTGGTATTGTCCCTCGATTAAAGTGAATCCTTGCCATTCTAAGGTATTAGGATCAAACCAAAAATATTCAGGAGTCCGGAAAGTATGCTGATATAGTTCCTTTTTGGCTTTTCTGTCCACATTAGCGGTGGAATCGGAGAGAATTTCGATGATTAGATTGGGATATTTACCCCCTTCTCCCCAGACAACCCAACTTTTCCGGGGACGTTTCTCTGTATCTAAAACCACGAAAAAATCTGGTCCACAAAAATCTCGCTGTTTCAGTTGTCTTTCGTTATAATAAATAGTCAAATTACCCGAGGCATAGTAATCGTTTCTATCTTGCCAGAGCCAATCAAGACAAGATAATAATAAAATAATTTGTTGTAAATGCAGATCACTTTCCACGGGTGGTTCATCACTCCATAAATCGGTGGGAGGACAGACAATATCAGTAGCAATATCTAGGGTTGTCATCTTTTATAAACCCATTGAGTCAATTTGGGGTGATTCTAGCAACAAGCGACAATCAATACAATTATATTATAAGTCTGATTGTTTTGCTTGGGGTGCATCTCATTTTTTTTTGTAAATCTACTAATTTGGGATTTTTAAGGGGAAACTTTCTCCTAAAATCGGTCGCTACTTTCGGTTTTATCACTCAATCCAAGCTTTTGGGTAGGGTTGATTCATAGTAGGGTTGATTCATGAATCAACCCTACCCAAACCCCCCGTTGGGACCCAAACCCCGGAGCGCATTAGTTTTTCGGTGGGATGCTTACACGCGATTGTTCATATTTTTGTACTAATTTAAGAGTCACTGATAATTGCTAATTGTCGGTATTTCTGCATAAGTGGGATGCACTCCTTAATCTTCCGCTCGGTATTAGGGAGATTTTTGTCAAGTCTGAACTCGAATTACTTAACAATTCGGTGAAGGTGAATCAACGAGAGCCGTTAATCTTTATTAAGGAGGGTTTGCCCTCAATCCCCTTGGTTTAAGGACTTATAAAAACCAGAAGAAAGCAACTAAAATAGCAGTGAGAGTGGCGGCAAAAATGAGAGCGTATTCAATTTTTTGATTGATAATACCAATAACCATGACTAGGGTAATTGCCAGAAGAAACACACCGATATAGACTAGATCTTGAGAACCTGAATTAACTAAGTTATTATTTAAAGTCGGTGTGGGTGTGGGAGTTTGTAGAATTGTTGATGAGAGACTAATCGTGGAGGTAATGAACATAAGTAAGTAGTTATAATTAAATTGAAGATAGATTTTGCCTCTGATCCCCCCTACCCCCCTTAATAAGGGGGGTGCCGATAGGTGGGGGGATCTGACAACTTTTAACACCTACCTACTTAAATATTTATGCCTACCATAGAACTAATTCTATACAGTAAACCGGACTGTCATCTTTGCGAAGGGTTGCTAGAAAAACTAGAAAAAATCCGTCAACCGGAGTGGCAGTTAGAAATTAGGGACATTACCAGTCGAGAGGATTGGTTTAACGCTTATCAGTACGAAATCCCCGTCCTCTGTCAAAAACTGGCCACGGGGGAAAAAATCCTTCCTCGTCTTTCCCCCCGGGCAAATGCCGAACAATTGGCCCGTCTTTTAGCCAATAATTTAACCTAGGGGCTAATTACCCGGACTAGGACTAACGACTGGACTCGGAGAGGGAGAAGACTGGGGGACTGGTTGCGGTTTGGCTGCGGGTTGAGTTTGATACCATTTAAAGTGTTGGTAGGCCGTGCGCGATATTTGTTGAATCAGAGTCCTAGCGTTACTATCATTGTGGGGACGTTTCACCATCACTGCTCCTAGATAGCGTTTCCCGTTGGGCATATCAATAATCCCCGCATCCGCTAACATCGAGCCAATATCACCGGTTTTATGGGCAATATCGGCGGATTTCTCGATACCTTGCGGCAGCAGGGTGCGAGTGCGCGTTTCCTGCATAATATTCAATAGACGATCGCGGGAACGTAAACTGAGTAATTCCCCTTGATTAACTTTTCCTAAGATTGTCACCAAATCTCTCGGACTTGTGGTATTGGTTCCTTCCAAGTCTGGTAAAGGGTTATTAATTACCGTACTGGTCAAACCCCAAGCTTGAAAACGCTGATTAAGAGCCTTTTTGCCGCCCATGCGCTTAATTAACATATTAGTAGCGGTATTATCGCTAATTACGTTCATTTTAGTGGCGGTTTCTAGGGCAGTATAGGTTTTATTCACTCCTAGATACTGCATATCCCCGGACCCACTGGCCAGGACATCCTTAGTGGCCACAAGGGTTTCATCGAGACGAATTTTTCCCGCATCCACATCCTCAAAAAAGGCCACCAGGATCGGGATTTTAATCGTACTAGCGGCGGCAAAAATAGTATCTCCGCGAAAATTAGCGTAAGCACCGTTATCGAGGTCAATAAATAATGCTCCTGCCTGTAATTTCGGATATTTGACCGCTAAAGCCTGTAATTTCTGGTTAAGGCTGCTGAGATTTTCGTTTAAAACTAAGGTGGTCGGTTTTGGGGTGACGGGTTTGGGAGTCGGGGAATTAGTAGCGGTGGGTTTTGGGTGTAGGGGTAATTTGCTCGGATCCACCACCGTTAAAACCGTACCAGCGATCGCACCTAAACCGACACCAAGGATAGAGAAGCGAAGAACCTGAAGGAGAAAAGAAGCGATTAGGTTGGGTTTACGCTGTTTTTTTGCCCTTTTAACGGGTACAGACCTTTTTTTATTGTTTGAGTCCAGGGACCTAGGGGACCCTGGACTAGATTGAACTTTAGTAGGACGACGAGTTACTTGACGAGTCACGGTTTTCCTCAAGGGTATCCAGATTTATTATCGATCGCTAGGAGAATTTTTTTTCTTGCCCTTGAGACTATCAAGACCGAGAAAAAGTTGCCCGATACTTTCAATATGACCGATAATGCCCCGCAGCAGGGCTAATTCCTCCACCGTGGGACGGGCCCGATGATAAAATTGCCGGAATTTCTCCATCCTAGCGGCGGCGGTGTGGGGGTAAAGATAGCCAATTTTGAGCAAAAAGCTCTCTAAGTGCTGATAATAGCCTTCTAGAGCCTCAAAAGTGGCATTAGGGAGCATTTCTAACGGGGGTTCGAGCCTATTTTCCGTGGCCATTTGGTACAGTTCGTAGGAGCAAACCGCCACCGCTTGGGCGAGATTGAGGGAGGAATATTGAGGATTAGCGGGAATACCGACAAAACGCTGGGCGTGGTTCAGTTCGCTGTTACTTAAACCCCGGTCTTCTGGCCCGAAAATTAAGGCCGATTCTAGGTTAGGGGTGAGTAACCAGGGTAAGGCGGTCCGGGGTGTTTCAAGGGGAGTATTCAGGTGACGGGGTTTCGAGGTGGTGGCAATGATGCGATGACAACCCTGCAAAGCTTCCCCCAGGGTGGCTACCTGTGAACAGTTTTCTAGGACTTCAATCCCGTGTACTGCCATGCGTCGCGCTTCTTCTGCAAGGATATCACAGGCGGGATTGACGATAATTAAGCGACTTAAGCCCATATTTCGCATAATTCTGGCAGTGGAACCCACATTTAAGGCTCCGGCTGGTTCAACTAAAATAATTCTCAGGCGATCGAGTGGGGAACTCTGATTATTTTCATCTACACTCATAGATAAGGCGCAGTTTTTGACTTTTTAATTTTAATCATGGCACGTCAGCCCTCGAAGTCCGATCTTCCCAGTAAAATTTGTCCCGTTTGCGGTTTATCCTTTACTTGGCGCAAAAAGTGGCAAAACTGTTGGCATGAGGTCAAATACTGTTCGGAACGCTGTCGTCGTCGCAAGTCCTCGGTGAATCAGTAAAAAGCCGAGAATTTTAACTATCAAATAGGCACTCTTGCAAAAGGCAATTTTTAGCTGAGGACTTAGATGGGTAATTAATTTTGCTGAGGTACTCTATTAGCTTTTAATTTTACGGTTAATTTAGTAAGCTGATACTTGGCTAAATTAACTTTTTCTTAAGAGAATCTCAATGCACATTGCCTGGTTAGGAAAAAAATCTCCTTTTTGCGGTAACGTTACCTATGGGCGAGAAGTGACTAATTCCCTGCTCGATCGAGATTATCAAGTCAGTTTTCTACATTTTTCTTCCGAAAAACCCACCGTAAGCGATTGGCCTGACTTTTACGACGAAATCACCCTGCCACGTCTCTATAGTTCCCAAGTCTATACTATTCCCACCCTGAAATCGAGTCGGGTTCTACAGGATAAACTCAGGGAACTGAAACCCGATCTAGTTCATGCGTCCTTACCCCTGTCTCCCCTCGATTTTCTGCTACCGGAAATTTGTGAGTCTTTAGATTTGCCTCTGGTGGCGACTTTTCACCCGGCTTTTGATAGTAAAATTCGCAATCTCATCTCTAGTACCCAATTATTAACCTACCAACTACACGCCCCTTTTTTAGCTAATTACGATAAGGTAATTATTTTTTCCACCTCTCAACGGGATTTTTTAGTTAAATTGGGGGTTCCCGAAGAAAAATTAGCAATTATTCCCAATGGGGTTGATGTTAATAAGTATTGTCCAGGTCCCTCGAATATTAAAGCTCAATATAATGCCGATTGTTTATTTGTTTATCTCGGTCGGATCATGCCGGAGAAAAATGTAGAATCTTTATTGAAAGCTTGGAAAAAAACCAATTTAGGGGATAGATGCAAACTGCTCATTGTGGGCGATGGTCCGTTAACTCCTTCCCTTAAACCTTTTTATGGAGAAGAAGATGGTATTATCTGGTTAGGTTTTATCGGCGATGAAAATAAACGAATTGAAATTTTGCGCGGGGTTGACGGCTTTATTTTACCCTCTTTAGTGGAGGGTTTATCGATTTCCCTCTTGGAAGCGATGGCCTGCGGTGTTGCTTGTCTGGCTACGGATGTGGGTGCCGATGGGGAAGTGTTAAAAGGTGCGGGAATAGTTCTAGATACTAAAGGACTAATTACCCAATTAAAAACTATCTTGCCTGTATTACGAGATCATCCCGAATTAACCACAATTTTAGGTCAAAAAGCCCGTCAAAGAGTTTTAGACTCTTATACTCTTAGCAAAAATATCGATCGCTTACAGTTAGTTTATCAAGAAGTGTTAGCCCAAAAACAATCTTCTCTTAGCTACTTTCACTAAGGAATTTATATGACGATTGCCCGGACAATTTGCTTGGGATTTATTGCGGTAATTTTAGCGGGAACTTCCCTGTTGATGTTGCCTGTTTCTACCACTAGCGGCACTTGGAATGATCCAATTGTTGCCCTCTTTACCTCCACTTCTGCTGTCTGTGTCACGGGTTTAGCAGTGGTAGATACGGGTACTTATTTTTCTTTTTGGGGTCAATTATTTATCGCTTTATTAATTCAAGTGGGTGGACTGGGATATATGACCACTACCACTTTTTTAATGTTATTAATTGGGCGAAAATTTGACCTGAGACAGAAGTTAGCGATTCAAGAATCCTTTGATCGACCTTTCCTACAAGGTAGTCAAAGTTTAATGAAATCAGTGATTGCTACTACTCTAGTTTTTGAGTTAACAGCAACTTTAGTTATGTTAACTGTCTTCGCCCAAAAGTATGATTTTAGAGATGCGGTGTGGTTATCTTTATTTCATAGTATTAGTGCTTGGAATAATGCGGGTTTTGGCTTGTTTAAAGATAACTTAATGTCCTATCAGTCTTCAATTATTATTAACTTATCTATCACAGGATTGATCATTTTTGGAGGTATCGGCTATCAGGTAATTATCGAGTTTTACACTTGGTTTATTTACCGCTTTCAATATAAACGAAAAGGCTTTGTTTTTTCCCTTAACTATAAAGTTGCTATCAGCACAACTATATTTTTATTAGTGATAGGAACCTTGGCTTTTTTACTTACTGAACAGGGAAATGGTGACACTTTAGCTAATTTATCACTTAAAGATAAATTGCTGGCCGCTTGGTTCCAATCGGTAACATCGAGAACAGCCGGATTTAATACCATTGATATTGGTAAAATTTCCGTAGAAGGTTTATTAATTACCATGGCTCTCATGTTTATAGGAGCCAGTCCTAGCGGTACAGGGGGAGGTATTAAAACCACAACTGTTAGGATTTTATATAATTGTACTCGCTCGGTTTTAAGAGGTCGTGAAGAAGTGACTCTTTATCAAAGACGCATTCCTATGCCGTTAATTTTAAAGTCAATGGCGGTGGTTTTTGGTTCGGTTATAGCGATTATTGTCTCCACCCTAGCCATCTCATTTGTGGAGACAGATTTTCAAATGATTCAGCTGTTTTTTGAGGTAGTTTCTGCCTTTGGAACTGTCGGCCTATCTATGGGGATAACCGCCGCTTTATCGCCGATTTCTAAGTTAATTATTGTTTTTATGATGTATCTGGGACGGGTAGGAGTTATACTTTTAATAGCGGCTATCATCGGCGATCCGAAACCAACAGTTATTAATTACCCCGAAGAAAACCTTTTAGTGGGATAATTAATATCAGTTATCAGTTATCAGTTTCTCCTGTCTCCTCACTCATTGATACTAGCATTTTAAATGCGTAACAGCTTCAATTAAAATTATGCAATCAATTAAATTTTTTAGTAGTATGCGTCCCCAAAATCGTCAATTTGCCGTCATCGGATTAGGCAGATTTGGGCGCGCCGTTTGTGAAACCCTACGCAAACAAGGTTATCAGGTGGTAGGGACAGATATTGACGAAGGATTAGTAGCGCAAGCGTTATCTGATCGGATAGTAGATAATGCGATCGAGCTTGATTCTACCAAACCTAACGCCCTGCGAGAAGCGGGAATTTTTGAAACCGATACGGTGATTGTCGCTATTGGTAAATACGTGGAAGAAAGTATCATTACTACTCTCAATTGTAAGGAAGCGGGGGTTAATTTTGTCGCCGCTAAAGCCTCCACAGAAATCCATGGAAAATTACTCAAAAAAGTTGGTGCAGATTTAGTAGTTTTTCCCGAATACGATGCTGGTTGTGAGTTAGCGCACCGTTTAACTAGACCATCAATTTTAGAACGATTTGATCTCGATCCCGAACATAGTATTGTCGAGTTAAAAGTCCCGGAAGCTTTTCACGGTAAAACCCTAGCAGAGTTAGAAATTCGTAATCGTTATGGGTTAAATATTGTCGCTGTCGGTAATGCGGAAAAATTCAAGATTAACCCCAATCCCCAAGAAAGATTACACAAGGATTTAGCAATGGTGGTAATTGGTTCTAACCGAGATATTCAGCGTTTACCGATGTAGAATTTAGTCAAATATTTGCTCTACTCAGGGTATGCTGAAAAAGTTTTTCGTGGGGTGTAGGGAGTGGGAAATGGGGAGATGGGGAAGCTGTCTCATCACCCCATTTCCCTATCACCCTATCTCCTAACTGCTACCTGTTGCCCCTTGCCTCTTGCCTTCAGAAACTGATAACTGATAACTGATAACTGATAACTGATAACTGATTAATTTCCTCGCCAAAAGATAATCGAATTATTGAGAGGTTGGATGGTGGTGCCGGGATAATAGAAAGCGAGAATTTGTTCGGGAGACCAACCCAAACGGGCTAAATTATAGGAACCAAATTGACTTAATCCTACCCCGTGGCCGAAACCGCCACCAATAAAGTTATAACCCTGGATCTGTCGATTGGTATCGTAGATAGGATCGATGTAGAATAGGGTACTGCGAGGCGGTCCAAAAGCGCTACGCACCTCATTTTTATAGAGTTCCAAAATCCCCTTATCGGTTTGAATGGTCATAGTCAGAATCCGACCAGAAGGAGAGCGCTTAGTCACTTCCATCCATTGGATTTTCTGGAAGTCGGCGAGGGGATGTTTGCGCCGTGTTAGATAGGTTTCTAGGTCTTGACTCAAATCGGCTAAAGAAGCTTGTTTTTGCCAGCGAAAAACCCGTCGGCCTGTCTCATTGAAACCATCTTTAAGATTAATAAACTGGCGAAAAGTTGTCTCATTAGCGAGGGATTGTTTCGACAGATCCCAAACTCGATTAGGGGAGTCCACCACTGCCCGGAGATAAGGTCTTTCTTCCCCATCCCAAACATCACTAAAGAGGGCAGTTACTCCGCCGGTGGTGGAGGAATAAAGGGCATCCACTAACTCATTTTGGTAGGTTAAAACCAGGCCTTGGGTGGCTGCGATCGCTTGATCAGCCCGGGGATTAGTTCCCGTCAATCCATAATAAACTTGACAATGGGTATCGGCACAGAGTTCGTAATTATCGGCTTGAAAACGGCGGAGATTGCGGAGGGCGTAGGTACGGGCGATAATAGTTTGCGCCTGGGTGGCACTTTCTGGGGCATCATGACCGATTTCGTGGGGTACAACCCCACGCAGGTAGGTTTCGAGGGGAACGTTATTAACCAGGGTAAAAGTGCCGTAGGCGTTGGGCTGTAGGCGCATAGTTCCACCGTACAAACGTACCTGATCGGGGCTATGGGTAACTTGAATCAGGTTTTTTTGGCTCTCGATTTCCAATTCTTTGGGAAAATAGCGCACCCCGTTGATCTGGAAAGAAACTTGCGGCTTTTCTTTGAGTAAAACACTATTAATATAGGGTTGATTGTAGCCTTTGGTTTGCAAACTGGTCAGCAACCAACGTCGCACTAGGGGATTTTCATAAACTTCTCGCTTTGCCCAAACCTGCCAGCGTCCGGGTTGGGTAATTTCCACTTTAATGCCCATTTTTGCCCAATTTTTGGCGCTATTTTCGGCGGTTTCAAAGGTGGCGTGGTCGCTTAAAATGACTTTTTCTTGGAGGATGGGAGAAGCGAGGGGACGGGGAATAACTTCTAATTGTAGGCGATTGGTTTGCAGGGTTTGGGATTGGCCATCTTCTCCCACCATGCGGAGGGTGAGATTATCATCACTGGTACTGCTCAGGGTTAATTTTTCCTTGGCTTCATCGCCAAAACGTTGGACAATGCCCACTCTCAGAAGCACATCCTTGGCCATAGCGGCAGGAATTAGGGTTAAACTGAGCAAGATCGCCGCAGTTATAGAACCGATGCTAATTATTGGTTTTTTTTCCTTGATTTTTAGCATAAAGTCAAGTATCTGTTAATAAGTTTTCATAAAAGTTGACGATATTCAGAAATTATAGCAGCAAGCCGTTAGGGGTTAGGAAGTGGGGAAGTGGGGAAGTGGGGAGGTGGGGAAGTGGGGAAGTGGGGAAGTGGGGAAATGGGGAAATGGGGAAGTGGGGAAATGGGGAATTTCAGCTAAAACCCTAAAACCCTAACACCCTAACACCCTAAAACCCTAACACCCTAACACCCTAAAACCCCAACACCCTAAAACCCCAACACCCAACAAAGCGTCTAACTTCCTCCATCGCTGATAATGCGTAAACGTACCATTTTTTGCCCACCTTCATCCAGTTCTACTTCGATCACTTCACTGGTTAAACTTTCCAAACAGGTTAACATCGATCGCAGATGGGGATTACTTGCTCCCGTATCCACATAGAGGCGATCGGACAAACTACCCAAACGTTTCCAAGTAGTATAAAGTTTAGCCACGGCCTGCTCTAATTGTGTGGCTTGTTTAACCAGATCCGCCGCCGTATTTAGACAATCGACGCGCAAAGCTTCTTCTAGAGCCATTTCAATATCTAAATTACCCCGTCGGAGAGTTTGTACTTGGGCCGCCGCATCGAGATATTTGGCTAAACTGCGTGCTTCCGAGGTGATTAATTTTACCGTATCTACATCGGGATTAGCGGCGATTTCTTGACGGAGAGTGTCGATATGAGTATCGGGTAACTTTTCTAATTCTTTCACTAGGGGAGCGAGATGACGCGCCGGTAAACTACCATCGCTGGCTTTTTCCTTCACCTCATCGGGTAGTAAATCTGAACTCATCGCCGTCCATTCATCGGCCAATTGCTTCACCTCCCGACGAGTAATTCTCTCCCCTTGTCGGGCCGCATCACTGACTAATTTTTGAATTTCGGGGGCAGATTTGGCCGTTTCTACGAAGGCCCGTTTACTAAAATTATTGATACTATCGGGATCCAGTTGTCCTTCTGCGAGGAGAGTATCGGCACTATTAGCCAATTGAATCAGAGCATAAGCTTGACTTTTAGTGATTTCTCGCTGTTTTAACCAGTTTAAAAAGCCCGTACCGCGACTATCACCGCCTTGCTTCTCCCGGTCGCGAATAGCTCGCAAAATTCGCCCCCGCCAGATTTCCGTTTGCAAATCAAAGCGATCGCAGACTTTCCAAAAAGAATCCAGTTGCTGCTGAAAATCATGATCTTGGATGGTTTCATCTTCGGGATCCGGCAGTTGAAAGTTAAACTCTAGAGGCGTTTCAAAGGCATCAATGATCGCGGAGGTGTCGGAGGGGAACGTCGCAGCATCAACCATATATGATAGACTCGGCAGTTAATCAGGCATTTTATCTTAACTCGCTCAGGCAACCCCCGACAAGCCGATTAATCTTCAGGTAAAACCGTTCTATTAGGTAGAGTCGAGGGATGGTATTACCCATCGCCCCTCTCTGTTAGAACCGTGCTTGCGGGTTTCCCAGCACACGGCTCCCGAATGAATTATTTGCTCATGTGTATGTAATCGTGGCAACTTTCGTGAACCG
>NZ_JADBVM010000242.1:0-20315 GCF_020244875.1 Microcystis sp. M44BS1 | reverse complement strand
GGGAAGTGGGGAAGTGGGGAAGTGGGGAAGTGGGGAAGTGGGGAAGTGGGGAAGTGGGGAAGTGGGGAAGTGGGGAAGTGGGGAAGTGGGGAAGTGGGGAAGCTGTCTCATCACCCTATCACCCCAAAACCCTCCGCAACGCGCACGCAGTGACCACCCTATCTCCTGACTCCTAATAATTAATTATCAGGATTTTTTGGCGATTGTCCAAAAGGGAAAAGTCTGACTGGGATTGATGATAACTCCCGTGATGCCATGACGAGCAAAAGCATATTCTTTGGTTTGCCAAAGGGGAATATAGGGAACTTCATCGGCGAGAATTTCTTGAATTTTGCCAAAAATCTGCTTTCTTTTGGCTGGGTTACTTTCCCGACGAGATTGGGCGATTAATTGATTCATTTCTTGACTGTAAAAAAATGAGCCTTGACTTTGCGATCCTCCCTCTTCGCAGCCAGTTTCTGGGGATCCTTTAGCACAATCTAAAAAGGGATAAATATAGTTATCTGCATCCAAAAAATCGGGATACCAATTAGATAGAGCAGTGGTATAAAGTCCCTGGCTAATATTACGGAAAAAGGCCGCTCCTAGGATACTATTGGGTTCAAATTGAATCCTATTATCTAAATCCCGTTTTGATAGGGCTTTCATCACTGCCGCCACGCTGCTGGAAGTAATCGATCCCGAGGAGTGCCAAACTTCTACAATTGCGGGTTTTTCTGGACTATAACCAGCGGCTTTTAGTAATTGTTTAGCTTGCTCTATATTATGGTTGCCATAGCGCTCTTTAAACACCGGTTGTGACTCGGAAAAAGTAGTAGGAATGAGACTAAAAAGAGGGATGCCTTGACCTTGTAAAATGCGCTCATTAAGTAAATCTCGATCGACTAGAGAAGCAATTGCTTGTCGCACTAAAATATTATCGGTGGGTTCACTTTTGAGATTGACGCTCATAAAGTTAATTGCTGCCCCAGAAGATTCGATCGCTTGCCATTTTCCCTGGGCTGCTTCTGTGCGTAATTTTCTCACTTGAGGAGGCAGTAAAGATTGATAAGCAATATCCACCGATCCCGTCTGAAAACCGTTGAATAAATTGGCAGGATTCGAGAGATAAATTTGCACATTAACTCCCTTATTTTTGGCCGGTTCTCCCCAATAGCGATCGAAGGCTTCTAAACTAAAAGAATCGCTAGTAACTGCTTTTAATCGATAATGTCCTGTGCCGATAAATTCTTCGGGTTTAAATTTACCCTCGCCAATTTGATAAAATTTGGGTGAAACCGCACAGGCTCCGGGATAAGCTAAAAGAGCGGGAAAAGCAGCAAAAGGTCTGGTTAATTTAATAGTAATTTCGTCCTCTTTGCTGGCGGTGATTTTATCAATTGTATCCCGGAGAAGAAAGGAAGGTTCGCCACCATTTTTGATAAATCTTTCTAGGGAAAACTTCATCGCCTCTGCGTTAAAAACCGTGCCATCATGAAAGATAACTCCTCGACGTACTGGAATAGTATAAGTCAAACCATCGGGGCTAATTTTGGGTAATTCCGTGGCTAGGAGAGGCTTTAAATTAGTGGTTCCTTCGGCGTAGGTGTAGAGAGTTTCACCGAGATTATAAATAATAAAAAGTCCTGCTAACTCATAACTATCGGCCGGATCGATCGAGCGTGGTTTTAGGGTTGTCCCAATTATCAGGCGATCGCTATCCCCCTGGGGTAAATTGGAATTAGTGGACTGACAGCCCACAGTCAGAAGAAGACAGAGGCAAAATAAACTTAAATAGCGATAAAGTTGGCGTAAAGGTCTCATCGATAGCGATTAACGGCAGCTAGGTATCAATCAATCCTATCATTTTTGTGCATAATCTTTTCCCCTAGGTTCCCTTAAGGAACTAGGTTGATTGCCTAATTGGTTGGGGAAAATTCTTCAATAACTGCACTGATTACCCAGACAATTAAATTAAATTTTCCAGTCGAGGATGGCAAAAACTTGATCAATTTGGCCAAGAGGAAGACCCTGGGCAGAAAAGGTGTTAAATGGTTCAGAATAGCTGGAGACGTGGAGGTAGATAGCAACTGATTAGAAACTCATCTTCTTTTATCTATCAGCCATTTAAGTAAGTAGTTATAATTAAATTGAAGATAGATTTTGCCTCTGATCCCCCCTTAGTCCCCCCTTGATCCCCCCTTAGTCCCCCCTTGATAAGGGGGGTGTCTGATAACTTTTAACGACTACCTACTTAGGTTAATCCTGTCCCTTCTAAACAAGCTCGATCGAAAATTGCCCCCAGGGTTACTGCCGAGGCTAAACTAGCACAAAGAAGATTGGCATCAGTAAAATTTGTTCCCCGTAAAATCGCCCCGAAAAAAATTGCTTCCTCTAAATCGGTAGCTGACAGATCTGCCCCGGACAGATTAGCGCTAGTAAAATCCGCTTGGGTTAAAATCGCCCCGACAAAACTCGCTCCCCGGCCATCGACACCGCGAAAATCCGCCCCGGACAAATCTAGATGATTAAAAACCGCCCCGGCTAAAAAAGCGCCGGCCAAACTTGCCCCAGTCACGATCGCATCGAGGAGAATTGCCCCGCGTAAATCGGCATTACGAAAATCTGCTCCCCTTAAATTTGCCCCCGTCAGGTCAGCACCGCGTAAATTTGCCCGTAAATTCGCCCCGGCTAGGTCTGCACCCGCTAAATCAGCCCCTGACAAGTTCATGCCCCCTAAATCTTTTATCTCACCCCGACGAATTGCTAATAAATCAATACTGGGAAAAGTCATGTTCAGCCACGGTTAAATACTGTAAAAATATCTTAGAATATTCGTAAACCTTTGTTAAGAAAGCGCTCCATGTCCCTAGAGCTATTATCCCTAGAAAATATTGAAGAAATCGCCCACCAATACGGATACTGGGCAGTATTTATCGGCATCACCCTCGAAAATATGGGGATTCCCATCCCGGGAGAAACCATCACCATTGTCGGCGGCTTCCTTGCCGGTAGCGGTGATTTGAACTATTGGTTAGTTTTAGTCAGCGCAATTACAGGAGCGGTTTTGGGCGATAATTTTGGCTATTGGCTCGGTCGCGCTGGAGGTTGGCCGTTTTTGTTAAAAGTTGGCAAATTCTTTCGGATTCCGCCTCAAAAACTAGAATTAGCCAAGGATCAATTTAGTAAAAATGCACCCCGGGCGGTCTTTTTCGGTCGCTTCGTGGCTTTGTTAAGAATCTTTGCAGGTCCCATGGCGGGAATTGCCCGAATGCCCTACGGTCGCTTTTTCCTCTGTAATCTGGGCGGAGCAACGGTGTGGGCGACGATTATGGTGACATTATCTTTCTTTTTAGGCCGTTTGTTCCCCTTGCACCAGTTAGTTACTTCTATGGCTCGTTTTGGTATCTTGGCTTTAATTATCGTCCTGGCCTGGACAATTATTCACCCCATCCTTGAGTCACGGAAAAAGGTGGCTTAAGTCCGTCATTTCAGTTATCAGTTATCAGTTATCAGTTATCAGTTATCAGCTTTTGAAGGCAAGAGGCAAAAGACAGAATCTGACAATTCTCCTACCTAAAAAGAAGGTTATAAACTAGGCACATCAAAGCTTTTAGCTATCCCCTGGAAAGGGAGGCTTGTTACCTCATTCTTGACGGGGAGCCATTCATGGTGTTAATATAATTTTGTCCCAGATCGCAACTATACATACATCAACGGTGATTGCCAAAAAGATTACTTTTTCTAATGGATTAGAATGTTACTACAGTAGTAGCAAAGAGGAAACAGAATACATTTTTTCGGAAATATTTACTGAAAGGCAATATGAAGGGCATGATATCGTCATCAAAGAAGGCGATGTGATCTTTGATGTTGGAGCCAACATTGGTCTATTCTCTATTTTTGTCAAGGGAGTTGAACCAACAGCAAAAGTTTTCGCCTTTGAGCCAATCAAGCCAACTTTTGAGGTTTTGCAAAAAAATATTCATTTGCATTCTTTAGAGGATGTTGTTTTATTTAACTGTGGATTAAGTTCGGAAAATAACCCAGCAAAAATCTTTACTTTTTATCCCAATATGTCTGCTAATTCAACCACAAAGCCAGAGGATACCCTGGCTGAATTAGAAGATATTCAAGTGGATCAGAATTACCCAAAAATAGAAAATTTGTTTGAAGAGTTTTTCCAAGAAAAAGAACAAGTAGCCTGTGAAGTAAGAACTCTATCCTCGGTAATTAATGAACTCGGTATTGACTCCATCGATTTACTGAAAATTGATGTGGAAGGAGAAGAATACGAAGTATTTGAAAGCATCGAAGCTAAAGACTGGCCAAAAATTAAGCAAATAGTGGCTGAAATTCACGATCAAAAGGGGCGCTTAAAGCAAATAAGCCAAATGCTGACGGATAATGGCTTCAAAATTCAACTAGAAAAAAGAGAATTACTACCTTTGACATTCGTGGATATTTTCCATTTATACGCTGTGCGTTAGTGGTTGAACTTTTATTGTCAAAGTTAATCTATTTTTCCAGAAAATTGGTTAATAACTGACTGAAACGTTGGGCAATAATCGGCGCATCAAATTCTGAAACTTTCGCTCTACCTGCCTTCCCTAAGGAACGAGCTTTTTCTGGATTGAGAAGCACTTCTGCTAATTTACTGGCTAAATCTTCAGCATCTAAGGGATTGGCTAATAGACCTTGTACACCATCTTCAATCAACTCCGGTGTCGAGGAGGAACGACTGGCGACAATCGGTTTATAACTGGCCATAGCTTCAGCAAAAACTAGGCCAAATCCTTCTTGCAGACTAGGTAAACAAAAAACTTGACAATCAAGATATTCTTGGATCAGTTCTTGATAGGAAAGATAGCCGAGAAAAGTAACATTTTGCTCTAAATTGAGTTCTTGTGCCAGACGGCGTAAATTATTCCATTCAGGACCTTTGCTGGCAATTCTTACCTCCACATCGGGTATTTGATGGCGGAGAATTGCGGCAGCGCGGATCAAAGTGGCAACATTTTTGCGGGGATACTGGACACCGACACAAAATACTGTCGGCCTCCTCTGCTCGCGGTTTCTTTCCTCATACTTGACTGAGGCGACCGCTGCATCCCAACCTTTGAGATCAATTAGAGAGTGAACAATTTCGATATTGCCATCATACTGATAAAGTTGCTTGAGTCTAGTACGCGAATACTCACTGATAGAGACGACCATATCGGCACGATGGACGCTAACTTTCTCGGCTTTTGCCATCAATTCTAAGGAAGTTCGCACCCAACCCCGCTCAAAGGTAGCTTCATCGGCAATAATACCAAGAATATAAACAATAAAAGGGACTTTCAGGCGATCGCTGATGGCGTAACCATCCATATCGTAACCCACCACCACATCATAGTGGTCAAAGCGACGGGGATCGAGTCGCCAATTCCAAAGAAAACGATGCGCCATATAGCCTAACGGCCCCGATGCTTTGGTTGGCGAGAAGACATCAACGATATGACCCTGGGAGCGCAACTCGTTGGTCAGATGGATATTGGTGACGAAAGTACCACTTCCGAGCTTGACATTTTGGGGAGTTGCTGTGATGATTGCTATCTTCATTTTTTGTCAAAGTTTATGGCAGCGGTTGGATGATGATGGGAAAATCAGAACAAATAAGGTGGACAGGAGTAGGTGCGAATCAAATCTTGATTTTTCCTATCTATGAATCTATGGACGAACGGATATCCTCGCGTCCGTTGGCTTTTTTCGTCAAAACGATGAAATGTCCGTATCGAGTATTAGGATGTTAGAAAACAAACGCAGATTGATTAATTATCAATAGGAAAGCGGTTATCAAAAATAACCGCTTCTGCAATTTTACAAGAATCTCTTTAACGTTCGCGGCGCCCGAAGTTTTTCCGCTCACCGCCGCCGCCACCGCCAAAATTATCTTCTCTGGGACGAGCTTTGTTGACTTTCATCTGTCGTCCCATCCATTCGGCCCCGTCAAGAGTTTCGATCGCTTTTGCTTCTTCCTCATCGGAGGACATTTCCACAAAACCAAAACCGCGCATTTTACCCGTTGCTTGATCTACGGGCAAGTAAACGCGAACAACCGTGCCGTATTCAGCGAATACACCCTGCAAGTCCTCTTTCGTGACTTCATAAACCAGATTACCAACGTAAATCGTCATGGATTGTCTCCCAATATCACAGCCATTTCGAGAAGGAGATCGGACACAACCCAGTCAAGGCCATCAGGGAAAAACCGCTTCTGTTTGAAACCAATGCTGCTACCGAACCTAACTACTCTCTCTAAACTAGCATAGCTTATCAGTGATCAGTAGGAATATGGAGTATTAATAGCATTTTTCTTTATTCGTCGCCCTCTCCCTCTCCCTCTCCCTTTCTGGGAGAGGGAGAGGGCAATTAACCATCTCTGCCATTGCTTGTGAAAAATCGCGTTAGGCGGCATTATCTTGGGAATCTTTCATCCCTAAAGGCCGAGATTTTTTCTTGAATGTGGCCATGGCACCACCAAGAGTTAAAATTGCCAACACTGTGCTAGGCTCTGGTATAGCTTGTGAAGCGATACCGATACTTCTTGCGTTTAAATTAGGTTCAAAGGCTTGTGAAGCGATACCGATATTTTCTATAACGTTTAAATCAGGTTCAAAGGCTTGTGAACCGATGCTTTTTCCGTTTAAATTAAGAGAATCAACAAACCCATCCCCTGCAACTAAACCAGCGGTGTCCAAACGTTCAGAGGTGTCCAAACGTTCAAAGGCTTGTGAAGCGATACCGATATTTTCTATAACGTTTAAATCAGGTTTAAATACTTGTGAACCAATGCTTTTTCCGTTTAAATTAAGAGAAGCAACAAACCCATCCCCTGCAACTAAACCATCTGTGTCCAATGACAAGGATAAATAGGCAGCTAGTATATCTGAACGGGTAATTTTGAAGTTAAAGGGTACAAAGCCATTGGTTATAGCAAAAGCATTGGAACCAGCTAAGGTCAGATCAATACCATCTGCTGGGATCGCGCCAGGGGGAGTTGTAAATTTAGAAGAGGATTTTGATGACAATTTTTCAAAGAACAATGTAATTATTATCTTCCCCCGAGGAGTCACAACAATATATATGATCTTGTGAATACGAATTGGTCTCGGTCTTCGAGAATTATCAATTCTGAAACTTAAATCAAAAGTATCGCCAGGCTTAAAAGTAGAGGGCAAAAAGCGAGAAAACTCACTTTCGTAACTGACGATAGCCGCATCTGCTTTGGCACTATTAAGCAATGCTAAACTGACGCCCAATGCAACACCTAATGCAGGGAGTTTTTTCATGCTGATATGAAGTTTTTGTAAGTTGACGTGAAACGATGATAAGTATTTTTACTTAATCTGTCAAGCAATTTTTAGTAAGTTCAATATTTCTGATTGAATATCATTCTATTGATAAGATATATGGCATTGAAATTTTAATAGCAATTTCAGCGAGAAGATAGCTTGCCAGCCTGAATCTGAAGCGGCAGCCAAGCTTTTAGCTATCAGCCATCGGCTTTTTTCTTCCCATCTCCCCACCGATTACTGTTTAATGTTTACTGATCACTGATTAGGGCAGCCAAGGATATTGACTAAAATCGGGGGGACGTTTTTCGAGGAAAGCCTGTTTACCTTCGGCTCCTTCGGCGGTCATATAGTAGAGTAAAGTGGCATTACCCGCTAACTCCTGTAAACCCGCTTGACCATCACAATCAGCATTAAAAGCCGATTTTAGGCAGCGAATCGCCAAGGGACTTTTTTCGAGAATTTCTAAGGACCATTTAACCCCTTCCTGCTCTAATTCCTCCACCGGGACGACATGGTTAACCAAACCCATTTCTAACGCTTGTTGGGCGTTATACTGCCGACAAAGAAACCAAATCTCGCGAGCTTTTTTCTGACCCACTACCCGGGCCAGATAACTAGAGCCAAAACCGCCGTCAAAACTGCCCACTTTTGGACCGGTCTGGCCAAAAATGGCGTTATCCGCTGCTAAGGTTAAATCACAAACCAAGTGTAAAACATGACCGCCCCCGACCGCATAACCCGCCACCAGCGCGATAACTACCTTGGGGATGGAGCGAATTAATTTCTGTAAATCCAGCACATTGAGCCGGGGTACGCCATCATCGCCAATATAACCCGCCTGACCGCGCACCGTCTGATCGCCGCCGGAACAAAAAGCATATTTGCCGTCGCTGTGGGGACCTGCACCCGTGAGCAATACTACCCCAATGCGCGCATCCTCGCGAGCATCACAGAAAGCGTCGTAAAGCTCAAAAACTGTCTTCGGACGGAAGGCATTACGCTTATGGGGTCGATTGATGGTAATTTTGGCGATTCCCCCCCATTTATGGTAGAGAATATCCTCGTAGGTTTTTACGGATTGCCATTCAACGCTCATAGTCTCGGTTATAGGCACAGCTTTTTTACCTTACCTCATTTTGTCCCCCACTTTGAAGCGGGGAGTGCCAGAATAGGGGAATGGATAGTTGACGGACAAGGTTTAAAGCTGATTCCCTTCTTGATGTTTTCTGAGTATTTATTCAAAATAAGTAGCTGGTTATAATTAAATTTAAAATGGATTTGAGGTTCGATCCCCCCTGCCCCCCTTGATAAGGGGGGTGCCGATCCCCCCTTAGTCCCCCCTTAATCCCCCCTTAATAAGGGGGGCATCTGAAAGTTTTTAATACCTACCTACTTATATTGATCCTATTTGCTAACTTTAAAGAGGTAAAAATATGAGTACAAGTAATAAAACTAAGCTTGAATTATTAGAGTTTTATTTATGGTTAAAATATCCAATAACAATTTATCCTGATGATGACGGGGGATATGTATCGGAAATTAAAGACCTTCCGGGATGTTTCACTCAGGGAGAAACCATAGAGGAAACCTTAATCAGTAAACAGTAATCATTGAACTGAAAACTCACATCTGATAACTGATAACTGATAACTGATAACTGATAACTGATAACTGAATTAAAGCCATTCGATTTCTTTAGCTTTTTCGGGTAATTTAGCCGTGGCCTGTCCCTGGCTGCGGGACTGAAACCCAATTAAATCGAGGGGAGTAGCCAATAAATCTACTAAATCTGCTTTACCAAACAGTAACTTGAGGGTATTTTTTGGTAGCTCTTTTAATAACCAACGACCGAGAGTAAAAAATAACTCTTGATTGGTTAAAGGTCGCATCAATTCGACACCGTGCAATTCGTGAAGATAGCGATTCGAGCGCCCATAACGTTTTAATTGACTTCTTAAGTCTTCTAGGGTGGAACGATGACGATGGTAAATAATTGCCTCTGGTGCGTAGGTTAATTGCCAGTCGGTTTGTTGTTGAATACGCCAACAGATATCGGCATCACCACCAGTAGTTAAATAAGGACGAAATAAACCAACTTTTTGAACAGCTTCTCGACGAATAGCGAGGTTAGCAGTTTGACCGTAGGGACAAAAAGAATGTTCTAAAAGAAATTTTGGTGACATAAATTGACGACGTTCCGCATACTTTTCCAACCAAGTGGAACCAGTTAACGCAGCAATTTCACCCGCTACCAGACCGATCCTAGTATCTTTAAAGGGTTGGATCAATTCTGTCAACCATTGGGGTGCGGGACGACAATCGGCATCGGTAAAGACCAGAAAAGGATAACGAGCGCTTTTGATCCCTTTGTTACGAGCAGCGTAGGAGCTTTGTATCTGATTTTCGCTTAAAATGATCAGGTTCAGTCCCCGGTGTTCTTCTGCTGCCTTCCCTAATAATTCTGCTGTGCGATCGCTACTATTATTATCAACTAAAATATATTCAACTAATTGACGGGGATAGGTCTGTTTGGCTAAACAATCAATGAGAGGGGGTAGATCTTTCTCCCCGTTATAAATTGGCACGATCACGGATACTTCGGGAAGGAACTGTAGGGTAGTTGACATCGTTGGAGTCCAATAAACGGGCGAAGGTTGAACTATTCGCTACAATACTACTATAATTAATAGCAACAAAAAGCAAGTCTATTGTCACTTATTTTAGACCAACGATGAAAAGTTTCTTCCGAAAATTATTTTTCTATGCGGGTATTGTTTTGCTCTCACCCTTAATCATTGCTTTTCAGGTAGCTAATAATCGAGAACTTATCTTAGGTGATGTGCGGCGTTGGGTAGAGTTATTAGGCCGGGAAAAAAGAGCAGATTGGTTACAATTATTAGCTCTGTGTCTGGAGGCAAAAGAATTTAGGAATTTATATTATTGTCGTCTTTTTCAAGGTGGTTCATTCAGCCGCTTTTTTATGTATATTCTTAGGTTTTTTTATCGAGAAAGTTCCTACTTATTTCTAGATTCTTCCTGTTCGATTGGCAAAGGATTATTTATTCAACACGGTTTTAGTACGATTGTTATGGCGGATTTGGGCGATAACTGTTGGATTAATCAACAGGTAACAATTGGCTATAAAGATAAAAGCGGTCGCCCCAAAATTGGCAATAATGTCAGGATTACCGCCGGTGCTAAAGTCTTGGGAAATATTACCATCGGCGATAATGTCACCGTGGGCGCAAATTCAGTGGTAGTCAAGGATGTTCCACCTAATTGTGTGGTGGTGGGTATTCCCGCTCGTATTATTAAACGGGACGGCGTTAAAGTAGATGAAAAATTATAAACGTTGACTTAAAATATATTCGGCAATTGCCAGATCCCCCGGAGTAGTAATTTTTAAGTTGGTTTCTTCACCGACGACAATTTTGACGGGAAAACCACATTTTTCTAATAAGGCGGCATCGTCGGTGACTTCCCAAGCTAATTTTCGGCCCTGTTCGTGACATTCTTTTAATAATTTTACCTGAAAACCCTGGGGCGTTTGGGCCGCCCACAACCGCGAGCGATCGGGTGTATCCTCAATCCAGCCGTTGCTATCGACAATTTTAATCGTATCTTTCACCGGAATGGCCGCAATGAAACCCTGACAAGTGGCTAAAGCGGCGGCACAGCGATCAAATAATTCGGGAGTGGCTAAACAGCGCGCCCCATCGTGAATTAAAACCGTCTCAGCCCCCTCTGGTAGGGCTTGTAAGCCATTGTAAACCGATTTTTGTCTGGTTTCGCCTCCTTGGATGATTTGCACGGGTTTAAGGGCATTTATGGCGGTGATAATTGCTCGGATCTCCGCAAAGTCTTCCGGTTGTGCCATGATGCCAATCCAGATAATTGCCCTGGATTGCATGGCAGCCAGCAAAGTCCAAGCGAGGAGCGGTTTTCCGTGCAGGGTGAGCAGTAACTTATTGCGATCGCTGCCCATCCGTTTACCCATTCCCGCTGCTGGAATTAACAAATACATATTTTTTTTCAGGTAAAAAGTTAACAAGAGTCAGGAAAGAGAATTCAGTGGACAGGAGTGGGGAGCTTTTTGCCTCTTATTTGTAAACAGTAATCACTGTCCGGCTGATGGTTAATCGCTTAAATAACCCAAAAACTATGCCTCTTAAGAGAATAAATCGAGGGGAAAGTGACCATAAGTACCGACTAATTGATCATTTTCTGACTGACAAGAAACCAGGACACCGCGATAGGTTCCCGTATAGGAATCGAGATAGGAAGCTTGTCTTTGGGTATTGTATTTAATATACACCGCTCCTGGTTCTGGGTGGTCTTCTGGGAGACTATTAGGTAGGGGGTATCCCAGGGCTTGTAGATAACTTTTCAGGGCTTTAAATCCCTCTTCATTGTTATCGGCACAGATACCTAAGTTAATTGATTCCGAACCTTGGTTAACTAATAAAATTGCCTGTCTTAGAGCTTCTTCTTCTTCAGGGGATTGGGCAATTTTTAGTTGAATACATCCATATTCTTTTAGGAGTTTCAAGGCTTCTTCCATAGACATGAGCGGTTAGATATGTGGGGCTAAAGATAAAAAATCAACTGTTGCTGCTGTCCTTACCGACAAATTCCCAAGAAAAAAAGCCCTAAATCATTGGGGTTTAGAGATAGGAAAATTTTGCATTGGTCTTATCATATCAGGTTGGGGACAGGAAAATTTATCGGGGTTGTTCGATCGCTCCGGGTTGTGCGGGCATTTCACACTAAATCCGGTTATTAAAGAATGATTATTTATTCCCCCTATTGCCCATTGCCTATTGCATTAGTGCCTGTCCTGATATGTAGCCTATGCTCAACGAATTTAGTATCACTCACTGCTTTTTGATAGCCGAAGTAAGCACCTATAATAATTCCAGCCCCAAAACCGATCGCTAGGTAAGGCAAAATTATCCTGAGGGGAAAAGAGGAGTGTCTCCGATGAGATAGGGAAAATCGCTCACCAGTCGCCACAATATTCTCAGCAGCTTCAGTGAACTCCTCCGGTTTCTCTAGGGCTTTTTCTTCGGTTGTTTCAGAGTCTTCCAAAGCTTCTGGGGCATCTTCTCGGTCATTTTCGGCGATTTCTGCGGTTATTATCGGCAAAGAGTTTAATTTGGTGACACGATTGACGATTAAATCATCTTGACTCAGGGTTATCGATTCTTCCCAAGCGGGGATATCGGATGCCTCGGTCATACCGTAAACGATCACTTGTTCTAATCCATCGATGCCCAAGCTTTTGATTTCTGCCGACAAAAAAGGTAATAACTTGTGTTGATTGGGTATATTTTTGGATTGAACTTTTAGAGTCAGGGCATTTTCTTGCGGGGTGGCTTCAACAACCTCTATTTTTCTGGTTAAGAGACTTTGGTTAAGTAGAGCAATAATAGCGGCTGGATCCTGGAGTTTAGCGGCATGGATAAGTTGTGCCTGATTCATGGCCTTGAGGGACTAGGGAGGGTATATTATACTAAATCCTGTGGAAAATGTATAGGAAAGTGGGTGAGTGCCGGAGCAGGGGGAAACAATCCATAACTGGGTTTTTAAAGTTGAATGGGGACTTAATCATGGTATTAAAAACCGATTTGGTATCGGTCTGTCCATCCCTGCCCCCGGTGCCACTTAAATTTCCGCCACGGCTCTTTCGATTAAACGACGAGCCAGGGTTTGAATACCAGTATGTTCATAGTAATTGGTGGTCATATCGAGGAATGCCCCAACATATACCAATTTGTCGGCAGAAAAGTCGATAAATCCCTGAATTTTGCTCAATAATCCCTGCTGGCTCAAACTGCGCTCGCTGACAAAACCACTCATCCAACCTTTAGTGGAGTCGAAACTTTGACCGATAAAGTCTAATTTTCTGGCAGTATTTCCCCCCGGAATCAATTCTTTAATACTGCCGAAAGTGGAGTTAGATTCTAATTCTTCCGGGGTGAGAATGCTCAGGCCCGATTCCACTTTCCGGATAAAACTGCCCCCCAGGGGAATTAAACCATCCAAACAAACTAACGCCGCCATCCGCATCAGGGATTCGCCGCTATAATCTCCCAGAGAAGCGACGAAATCATCGATACTATCGCCCGGAATGCCATTGATTTGACAAAAAGCGACTAATTCGGTCACTAATTTCAAGGTTAGATCGATGGTTTGCGCTTTTTCGGGGGCAGGGGTTAATTTTTCGATTAAACCGCCCATGAGGGGAATTTTACCACCGACGGCATTAGCAAGAGAGGCGGCGGCTAGGGCATTATCGGCGCTGTCGATGGTTTGGTAGAGCCAGAGCGCCCGTTGATAGCCCTGGGATTGATCATTAAACAACCAAACGGCTCGATCGCCAATCTGTTGGATCATGCTTTCGTCGGTTTCGCCGGTGACTGTGATAATCGTATTTTTAAACCCGACTAGGTTATCCCACTGTCCCGGCACGACATAATCAAGGGTTTTGAGAACTTTGACGGTGAGATTATTCGTCGGTAATTCGTCCACCAGTTCAAAAATTGGCTTACTCACGGATGTCTCCTTACTTTAATTTTGCTAGACCATCTAAATCGAACTTAGCTAACCAAGCTTGGCGATCGCTGGCGGTAAAATCCGCATCCCGCGATAAAACCTTGACTTGATAACGATTATTGACTAAAACGGCGCTGGCGGTTGCACCCTGTTCCACAGAGGGAAAACCTTTAATTGTGGTTTGACTGTCTTGGAATTTATTGGCCGCGGCGGGATTATTGCTGATATCAGATATGGCTAACATAGCCACAACTTTGCCATCTTGCTTCAGTTTTGCCTCAGCAAAGCCTTTTTTCTCCTGGGTATAGACGCGCTCGTATCCTCCCCCAGAGGGCGGGAAAAACCGATTAAAACTGCCGCCAGAGGTGGATTCTTTCACCACTGCCGCCGCCCCGCGAGCGGTACTTTCCTGTTGCGCTTGGTCGAATTGCGAGGGAGCTTTAGCACAGGAAGTTACTAGCAAAAGTACCGCTAATACCCCTGCTATCAAGATTTTGCCCAATCGAAAGCTCATAGTTCTCTTAATTAAAACTTGCTCATGTTTGTTTGTAGTATATCTCTCGCTGATTGCCGATTATTGTTAAGTTTTTCCAGATTCTGCCACACCAGACCAGTAAAAAACCAGAAAATCAGCAAAATTCGAGTTAATAGCCAATTTTTAGGCGTGTATCTCAATATTACAGAAATATCCACTGCCGAGAAATTATCGGTAACTTTTCAATTAATACAAATGTATGAAAAACTGCGTGTAAGCATCTCCCATTTGGGGGTGCGATTTGTTTCTAGCCCAAGAATAGTCTAAAACCCTGACAGGGTAGGGCTTAAAGCTAGGGTGGGGATGGTAGATTGAGAAAAATGATCTGCACCCCCTAATCACTAGCTACAGTCCCGCAATTGCCCCCCGGGCCATAGATGCGATCGCTTGTTCCGTGGCCCGGGGTAGATGATAATATTTACCCCCAGCTTTTAGGGCTAATTCTTTGGCAAAACCAGTGGAGACGAATCTTTTCTCCGTATCGATGACCAGCAGTTTAATGCCTAAAGAGCGAATTTTAGTGGCAATATCGAGCAGTTCTGCCTTAATATCGGGTTTTTCCCCCTCCGGAATCGGTTCGCCTAAAGATTTCGCCAAAGGAATATTACTTCTACCGTCGGTAATCGCCACAACCACCACTTGACCGATATCCCCCGATAAACGGGCATTCATCCCCACATGAACCGCTTGGGTTAAACCGTGAGCCAAGGGGGAACCGCCGCCACAGGGCAGGGTTTCTAGACGTTTTTTCGCTAGGGTAATCGATTTGGTCGGTGGCAATAGTACATCTGCTCGCTCACCCCGGAAAGGAATCAGGGCAATCTGGTCGCGATTTTCGTAAGCTTCCGTTAACAGACGCATGACCGCACCTTTGGCCGACTGCATCCGATTCAGGGCCATGGAACCGGAGGCATCAACGACAAAGACAATTAAAGAACCGGCCTTGCGGGCCAGCCGTTTTGAGCGCAGATCCCCTTCTTCTATAATCACATGACGTTCGGGATTCCTTAAGCGACGGGCTTTTTGATAGGGGGCAGCCGCCCGGAGAGTGGCATCGACGGCGACTCTTTTTACCTTACCCCGGGGTAACATCGGCTTAATATAACGTCCTCTATCTTCCGAGAAAATCAGGTTACGCGCCCCCGATTTCCCCTGACGCTGGGCCATCTGGGCAAAATACAACACACTAGGATCCAGTAAAACCCCTTCCGGGTCGAAAACAAATTCTTCCGGCAGATTATCCGGCTGTTCCGGCTCTTTTTCTTCCTCTTTCTCCTCCTCTTTTTCTTCCTGTTCCTGCTGGTTTTCGTCTTGGGGCGGTTCCGGTGGTGGCGGTGGTGGCGGTGGCTGTTGTTCCTGTTCTGGGGGTGGCGGCGTAATCAGCGATCGAGGTACAATGACTAATTCGACGGCTCTTTTTAAGTCATCGGCACTGACTAAATCCCGACCTTCTAAAGCGGCGGCCGCCTTGGCTACTCTCACGGCAAAAATCTCGGCGCGATGACCTTCTACCCTACCGCGTACCGCTTCCTCCACTAGATAACTAATTTGTTCGGGTTTAATTTTTACCTCTTTTAACCATTCCCTCGCCAGAATAATTTCGGTTTTTAGATCATCGATTTCTTGGGCATAT
Source organism: Microcystis sp. M44BS1 (assembly GCF_020244875.1). Taxonomy (NCBI): domain Bacteria; kingdom Bacillati; phylum Cyanobacteriota; class Cyanophyceae; order Chroococcales; family Microcystaceae; genus Microcystis; species Microcystis sp. M44BS1. The sequence continues at coordinate 4,273 of NZ_JADBVM010000242.1, read as the reverse complement.
TGGGCGATAAAAGCGGTGGGAGAAACAGCATACTCGATCGCCTGATTGACGGCGGTGACTCGTTGGTCTAAACTAAGGACACCATCGGCGGAAAGGGCAATGGCAATTCTATCTAATAAATGGGTTCGTAAATCCCCTTCTTCTGGGTTATAAGTAGCGATCAGAAGCGGTTTACAGGGATGTTGAAAACTGATGCCTTCCCGTTCGATTTGGTTACGTCCTTCGCTTAAAACTGTGAGTAATTGGTTAGCAATTTGGTCATCGAGTAGATTAATTTCATCGACGTAGAGAATTCCCCGATGGGCGCTGGCTAATAAACCGGGTTGAAAGACTGGTTCCCCCTGTTTCACCGATTCTTCCACATCGACGGAACCCAATAAACGATCCTCCGTGACTCCTAGGGGAATCTGCACGAAAGGGGCCCGGATAACTTCCGTGGCGACCTCTCCACTGCTATATTCTTCTTTAGTGCGATCGTCCCATTCGTCGGCATTATTGGGATCACAATTAAAGACATTACCCGCGATAATTTCGATCGGTGGCAATAGAGAATGTATCGCTCGCGCCATGACTGATTTGGCGGTTCCCCGACGACCGGCAATCACCACACCCCCCAGGGCGGGATCCACGGCGGCTAAGAGTAGGGCTAATTTAATCGCTTCTTGGCCGACAACGGCAGTCAGGGGAAAATTGAGGGTCAGAGTGGGCATAGATCTAGATTCAGGCGGCCAAATTCTAGTGTAAAACAGAAGCTCCCTGGTCTGGCACTTTTCCTCTTTTGATTCCCTGCATCTCGATCGAGTTCTTCATCCCCAAACCGATCGAGAAGTTACTGGGTTAATCTAGGATTAGCTCCTAATAACGGCTGTAGAGAGGACAGAAATATGATAGCGACAATAATCGATCGCCTTACGGAAACCAACCCGCAAATTATGCGAGAATGGCAAGGAAGATTAACCCCGAAAAATATCTCGATCGCCTCGATTATCTCTCTAGTTGGTCAATTATTAGTTTATTTGTACTATAAAAATCTACTGCCGGTAGGGGCGGGATTTAGTCGTTACTGTACCGCTAATCCCCCCAATAACAACGATTATTATCCCTATAGTGGGATTAAATACTGTATCCAAGACTTAAATGGTCAATGGATGATTATCTCCCGGTTATGGTGGTTAGATATCTTCACTTTTCTGAGTATTACTGGGATTTTCGCTCTTTTAGTGGTGGGAACCTATCAATTAATCGCCGATCTTTCCGGGGAAGAGCGCCGGGGTACACTTAATTTTATCCGTCTGAGTCCCCAACCCGCCAAAACGATTTTTATCGGCAAAATTTTCGGGGTTCCCATTCTCCTCTATCTCGTCTGTCTTCTCGCTTTACCCTTTCACTTGGGGGCGGGTTTATTAGCAGGTATTCCCTTGTCGTTAATTTTAGCCTTCTACGGGGTTCTGATCGCTAGTTGTGCCTTTTTCTATCATGCCGCCCTGAGTTTCGCTTTAGCCACGCCATGGTTAGGGGGATTTCAACCCTGGTTAGGCAGTGCTACAGTCTTAATCTTTGTGTTTTATAGCAGTATTTTTACTTTATCGGGCTATGGCGGTTCCCGTACCCCCTTTGATTGGTTAATTCTCTTTAATCCTAGTTTTGTCCTTCCCTATCTAGTTAAAGCTACCTTTCTCCCCCCCGATGCGGTACGCTATCTAGGAATCTCACAAATCTTTGATCTGCGTTGGTACGGTCAATCTCTCTGGCAATCGGTGATAATGGGTATTAGCTTAATTTTGCTCAATTTTGCCCTCTGTACCTACGGGTTAACCAGAATTATCCAGCGTCGCTTCCATAATCCCCTCGCTACTCTTGTTAGTAAACCCCAAAGTTACTGGATGATGGGCTGTTTTAGTGCCATTAGCCTAGGTTTTGTCTTCCAAACGCTGGAACCGAGCTATCTTTTCGATAATTTCGCGATTCTTAGCGTTTTTGTGGCAATTTTTGGCTTGTTAATCCTTTTTGCCCTCACTCCCCCCCGTCAAACTCTCCAAGATTGGGCGCGCTATCGTCATCTGCAAGGAAAAACGGGCATTAGTCTGGGGAAAGCTTTAATCTTTGGCGAAAAAAGTCCTTCTACCCTAGCCATGGCCATTAACGTCGCCATTGCCATTTTATTCATCCTTCCCACTATTTTTATCGCCCCTCTCCATCAATATAAACTAGCCACTGCAGCCGGGTTTCTCTTGGCAATGAACATGATTTTAGTCTATGCTGCTATCGCCCAATTATTGATGTTAGGCAGCACAAATAAACGCGCTTTGCTGGCAGCCACTAGCATCGGCATTTTGATTATTTTCCCCTTTCTCTGTTTCGCTGTCTTGGGAGTTAATCCCAGTCAATCTCCGCTGTTATGGTTTTTTACTTTTCTTCCCATTGCCGCTACTAAATACGCTACACTTCCCTCTTTCGCTTTAGCAATCTTCAGTCAGTGGTTGGGTTTAACCCTCGTCGGATGGCAAATTAATCGGCAATTAAATCGCCTTGGTGCCTCGACAACTAAAGCGTTAATGCCAAGCTGAAAAATACCGACTCACGGGGGGGATTAAATAATATCTCTGCCGACAATTTTCTCCCCTTGAGTATCGGGTAAATTTTTTTTTCCAAAAAAGCTTGACAAAACCCCACGATTTGACAGATAATTTCTTATATAATGGGAATCCGTGCCTGCCTGCGAACCCCCTTTTTTCAGGTCAAATAAAGCCCCAAAAAATTAACCCCAAAAAGTAGGCTGAGTTAATTTCAGTAAACAGTGATCAGTTATAGTTGGATGAGGTTCGTTATGTTAATCGATTCTGGATTTAATCATGAGGGAATAAACAATCTTGATGTTGTCCTCCAAAATGTACATAACGTTCTTTTTACCGCCTCAAGTAATGGTTTTCTGGCGACACTTGCGCCAGTTTTCGCGATAAATCCAGATTCTAGTCAATTTCGATCTTTGGTTGAAGACTGGGCGCAAGGGGATTTCAGTCAGCTACCAAGTATCAAAATCTTGCCAAGCTCATCAATGAATGGTGCGAATGGGGGGTTTTCTGACAAAAATCGCACGATCTATCTATCTTCGGATTATCTTTCCCAGGCATCGGCTGATCGTGATCCTTTAACGGGGCTTACTGGGACGCTATTAGAAGAGATTGGACATTTTGTGGATAGCCTTATTAATCCAGGATCTGACACTACTGGGGATGAGGGGGAATTATTTTCGGCTATCTTAATGGATCTGTCTCTAAGTCCTCAAGAGCAAGAGCGGATTGCCCAAGAAAATGACCACAGTTTTTTTAGTGTCAATGGTCAAATAATCCCTATTGAACAGTCTCTCCCTGATTTGGCTGGCAATACTTTAGCAACAGCAAGAGTAGTCACAGTAGGCACAACTGCCACAACCTTTACTGATTTCGTCGGTGGCTTGGATAGAGATGACTACTACAAATTCACCCTTGCCAGCGATAGCCTACTAGACCTGAAACTAACGGGGTTAACTGCCGATGCGTATGTCGAATTACTTGATAGTACGGGTGCGTGGATTACAGGGTCTTACAACGATGGCATTGTCAATGAAACCATTCAACGGGCATTAACCGCAGGTACCTACTATATTCAGGTTCAGCCAGAAGTCCTAGCTGATTTCAGTGGATGGGAGAATACCAACTACAGTTTGAGCTTGGTAGTGACTTCTCTACCCGCAGACAATGCGGGAAATACCTTAGCTACAGCCCGTGTAGTGACATTAGGAACAACAGCATCTACCTTTAATGATTTTGTCGGGAATTGGGATCAAGACGACTACTACAAATTCACCCTTGCCAGCGATAGCCTACTAGACCTGAAACTAACGGGGTTAACTGCCGATGCGTATGTCGAATTACTTGATAGTACGGGTGCGTGGATTACAGGGTCTTACAACGATGGTATTGTCAATGAAACCATTCAACGGGCATTAACCGCAGGTACCTACTATATTCAGGTTCAGCCAGAAGTCCTAGCTGATTTCAGTGGATGGGAGAATACCAACTACAGTTTGAGCTTGGTAGCTACTGCATCGCAAACCCTACCAACGATTACAGTAGCAGCCACGGATACATCAGCCGGAGAAACCCTTACAGGACAAACAGCCAATCCGGGGAGTTTCACCCTAACACGGACAGGCAATACGGCATCGACTTTAACCGTCAACTATACCCTAAGTGGAACCGCAACAAAGGGAACCGATTATAACAATCTGACG
>NZ_JADBVM010000241.1:0-21007 GCF_020244875.1 Microcystis sp. M44BS1 | reverse complement strand
TTATAAATATACATCCTCTGAGGGAAATTTTCTTCGTATTGGCTTTGAATTTCAATATGAATCCAAATCCAGCCTTCTTCACCCCTGAGTAACCAGACTTTATAGAGTTTGTCAGCGAAACGTTTTTTTGTCTTTGCTGAAGCGGTAATCCGTTTGAGTTCTTTTTCTAGGGATTCGGGAATTTTTGTCCAATCGATTAATTGGTGAACTTCGGGAAAAAAGAAGTATAAAAACGCTTCAAAATATTCGCTTAATGCTTCTTTCCAGGGTTCATCATAATTGGCGGTTGGTTGTTTCATGGCAAGTCGCTACCAATTGGAAAGTTAGGCACTCATCTAAATCTATTATTCCCCATAAATATCATCAATGCCACTTGTCGTCACAAAACTTCCCATTAGAGCAACCTACATCTACATCTTTGTCCTGTAGGGGCGAAGCATTCGGATAAAAAATCTACGGTTTCACCGATAGGTTATTGCTCGAATGCTTCGCCCGTACTTTTTGCCGCAAACCCCTAGATAGAGTCCTATAGCAGCGGGCAGAAGGCAGTATTTTCGCCGCTTTTGACCCCTTTTAGAGAGATTCTTCGCTCACGGAACCATCTTCCTGCACCCAGGCGAGATTTTTAATCATTCGATCGCGGGCATAGGTGCGAATTTCTGCCTCGCTGCGACCTCCTAAATCGATCGCCACCCTCAGATTCGGATCACTGGTGCGAAGGGAACGAGCTTTACTAAAAGTCGCTATCTGGGCGTTATTACCCAAAGGTATAAGCAACCAGTCGAGGGGAGGAGCCTGGGTGGGTAAAGTCTGCCCTGATAATAAACTTTCGTGCAGTTCTTCGATATTCAGGGAAAAACCGATACCGGGAGCCGATTGACCCTGGGGATGAAAAACGCCCAATAATTGATCATAGCGTCCGCCCTGGCCTAAAATACTGAGATTTTGCTGGTGATCACTAACGGCTTTAAAAACGATGCCGGTGTAGTAATCAAAGGTTTGAATGAGACTTAAATCGAGAATTAGGGGGAAAGGCCCAGAGCGATCAGCATTAAGCAGCTCCACTAGGGATTTAAGGTTATTAACGGCTTTTTGGGCTGATTCTTCCTGGGCCAATACTGCCACTTGTGCGAGAACATCGTGAGGATTACCGCGCAGCTGGAATAATTGTCGGGCTTGCTGCCGGAGGGTTTCGTTGGGATAGGGAAGATTTTCGAGGCTAACGTAGTCAAGGAGGGCTAAACAGCGTTTCACCTGTTCCCGCAAAGGACCGGGAAAAGGGGAAAGTAGGGAACGAGTCAAACCCGCTTCTCCTAGAATAATCTGCCAGTTAGGGACGGCCAAACCATCGAAACAGTCAGCCAAGAGCAGTAAAATCTCGGCATCGGCTAGTAAACCGCCAGAAAAGAGCAGTTCTACCCCCGCTTGATAGAATTCCACTTGACGACCGTGATAACCGGCACTAGGGCGACGAAAAACGTTGGCCCGATAACAGAGACGTTGGGGATAGGACTCCCCACTCCTGCGGGTGACGGCACTACGGGCAATGGAAGCGGTTAATTCAGGGCGTAATCCCGATAGTCCTTGACTATCCCCGTGCAGTTGGATCACGGTGCTGGGATCGATCGCACCGCCTGCGGTGAGGGTATCGAGCCATTCAATGGTGGAGGTGACAATCCTTTGATAGCCCCAACGCTGAAAGACAGACTGAAGGCGATCGTTAATCCAGCCTTTTTGGGTAACTTCTAGGGGTAATAAATCCCTTGTCCCCGCCGGGGGTTGATGAATCATGGGAGTTTGCTAATCAAAATCGGTGGCACTGGTCAGTCCTATTTCACTTTACGACAAGTTGGGTTTAAAGCAGCAATTCTAAATTTGCCCTGTAGCAAGGCTTTTGGGGGTTAGTTCCCATAATAGGGGGTCAAATTCAATGGGATTGCAAATTTGATTTCACTCCCTTGACGGCGGCTTCTAGCGGAACATTGCGCGGAGGGAACTGGAGAGTTGATTGGCTGCCCGTGCGGCCACCAATCCCGAAAGGGCGGCGACCACTACTGTGGCAAGGCAGGTTAACTGGGCAGCCCCCGGTCCACCCACCCCCAGCACCATGGCCATGGCGGTCAGAGGTAGGCGATAGCCGCCGGCAATGCCGGCCGCTGCCCCTGCCGCACCCGCCAGATCCCCCGAAATCTCAAAGGTGGTTGCGAACACCCGGCCACTGAGGTCGCCGATCGCCAGAAAAGGGACAAACACACCACCACAGCCCCCAGCTAAAACGGCAGCGGTGGTGGCGGCAGCCCGGAGCAGAGCTACCGCCAACAGGTGGTAAGGAGTCGTTTCAATGTTTTCGGCCCAGAGGATAGCGGCCCCCCCTGGACCAAAAGCCGCTGCAGGGGTCGCCACCTGTCCGATCACGATCGCCAAGAATAGCATCACCAGGCCACCGATCAGGAGACGAGTGGCGGGCCTGTCCCGCAAGCCTCTGGCCCAGTAGATCGCCTCACCGGTGAGGGCTGTAATCGTGCCAGCGATCGCTCCGATCAACAAAGTGGCACCCACCGCATCCCAGAAGTCAGTCGGGGCAACCTTCGGCACGACTAGCCGGATCAGTTGCAGCTTAAAGGCAACGTTGACTCTCCATCCCACCAGTCCCCCGGCTAACATCGCCGCCACTCGCTCCGGGGTGAGCGGAACCTGGCGTCGCTGACTCAACTCAAACATAAAGAAGCTGCCCACCAGCGGGATTCCCATCAGGGCGGAAACACTGGCCGCACCGCCGCCGATTGCCAGCGGCCGCACCAGTTGACGCAGGGCTGGATTTATGCTACCTAACCAAGTTCCCGTCGCCACGCCAATATGAGCCGCCGGTGATTCTGTTCCCATGGGCGCACCCAGTCCAACGGTGGAGAGGATGGCCAGGGCGCGCAACGGTGCCAGATTCCAGGGGAAGCGCTCTTCCGCGCCAGATGCGTTGATCACGTCACCGGTCAGATCGGCGCGAGCAATGTCATGGGGGAAGGAGTACCAGTCCATGAGAGAACCCCAGCGGCCAGAGGCAGTGGCCTCCCGGGGAGCTAAGGTCTGCACGGGTTGCCCCCTACCCAGTCCAAACAGGACTAGCACTGCTAAGGTAACGCCCACCAGAGGCAGCAGCAGTCGCCAGACACTATCCAGTCCAGAGGCAATGCTCAGGGTTTGCTTAATTGCCTCAGTCAGTAGTACTGCGGCCAGAGAGCCGATCAAACCGCCGAGCAGTCCAGCAACGGCCCAGCTGCCTACCCTAGTTAACAGAAGTTGTAGTTTGTTATTTAGCATCGCACCAAGAAAGGTAAACTTTTATCGTTCCTATAGCAAGTCCATTGGAGTCGTCAAGCAAAACACCCTGAAAGTCTTTACTATATAGTTAGTAAAAGTATAGTCAATTATAAACAGACTGAATTCGATTTGAGAAATTCCCTTCACTTTTACTTCGAGAGATTAATTCTCCTTGGCTGAACTACGCACCTCTCTATCCCATAGCTGAACGGATTTGGGAATGCTTTTCTTAGGATGTTGTAACTTGAAACCACTACTCAACGGATTTAGTATAAGTTAACATTTCAATTAGACGGTTATAAGGAATAGCAACAAACTTTTGGCTGTTAGCTTTGCCTATGTTAGCCTTCTGTTTCCAGCCGTCATTTTTGCCAATAACTAAAGCAGACTGAGGGTGTGTTAGCCAAAATTAACACACCATTAAGGTTATTTTTAAGTCAGAACCAGCATCATTAGGGGATAGGTGTCTTAATTTCTTGCATAATCATCAACCTAAAAAGATTTAATCGTGTTCAAAGATTCGGTAACGTGAGCTTTAAAATCTAACATAGAATCAAAAATATGTCTGACGATTCCCTCTTGATCAACGATATAGGTAACTCGTCCAGGGAGGACGAATAAGGTAGCGGGAACACCGAATAATTTCCGCACTCGGTTATCGCTATCACTTAAAAGGGTGAAGGGAAGATTATATTTTTGGGCAAATTGTTGATGAGATTGGGGACTATCGGCACTAATCCCAATAACTTCCGCACCCGCGTCGGTAAAGACTTCGTAACTATCGCGGAAAGCGCAGGATTCTGCGGTACAACCCGGAGTATCATCTTTGGGATAAAAATAAATTACTAGGGATTTTTTACCGATTAAATCCCTGATATTAACCGTTGTCCCTGTTTGGGAAGGGAGAGAAAAATCGGGAACTCGATCGCCTACTTTTATAGTTGCCATAAGATTAATTAATTGATAGATAATCGTGGATAGGGTGATACTTTACATTCTAACCTTTTTTGGCCTTTTGTTTAGCGCGTTTAGCGGCAGCTTTGGCCGCTTTTTCGGCTTCAATGCGTTTTTGTTCGGCTTTTTGTTTTTCTTCGTCTAGTTTTTCTAGATAATAGTGATAATCTCCCGCATAGACAATTAATTCGCCATCCCGAATCTCGACAATTTTGTTGGCTACCTGGGAGATAAAATAACGATCATGGGAAACAATTAAAACCGTGCCTTCATAAACTTTTAAAGCCGATTCTAACATTTCCTTAGCGGGAATATCGAGGTGATTAGTGGGTTCATCGAGAATTAATAAGTTAGCGGGAGCAAGTAACATTTTGGCTAAAGCAAGACGCGCTTTTTCGCCACCACTCAAAGATTCTACTTTTTTTAATACCGTTTCCCCACTGAATAAAAATCGCCCTAAAAGACTGCGAACTTCCACATCTTTCCAATCGGGAACTTCATCATGAATGGTATCTAAAACAGTTTTAGTTAGGTCTAAAGCTTCCGCTTGGTTCTGCTCAAAATAACTAGGAATAACGTTGTGTTTACCGATTTCGATCGAGCCTTCTGTGGGAGCTTCTAACCCAACAATTAAACGTAAAAGCGTCGATTTTCCCGCTCCATTGGGTCCTAAAAACGCCACTCGATCGCCCCTTTCTATTTCCATATTTGCTCCCAAAAAGAGAATTTTATCATCGTAAATGTGAACAAGATTTTTAATCGTTACCACTTCTCGACCACTACGCACTGCTGGAGGAAACTGGAATTTTAAGGTACGCACATCCGCAATTGGTGCTTCAATTTTTTCCACTTTTTCTAATTGTTTTTCCCGGCTTTTTGCTTGGGTACTGCGGGTGGCACTGGCCCGGAACCGATCGACGAAAGCTTGCTGTTTTTCTAGTTCTTTTTGTTGACGTTCGTAGGCACTTAACTGAGCGGATTGTTGTTCATATTTTTGCTGTAGGTAGGCAGAATAATTACCTAAATAAGTGGTAGAAACTCCCCTTTCCGTTTCGACAATTTTGGTACAGAGGCGATCAAGAAATTCCCGGTCGTGGGACACTATGACCATGGGAGTGGTTAAATCCTTGAGGAATTTTTCTAACCATTCAATGGTTTCTAAGTCTAAATGGTTAGTCGGTTCATCGAGGAGTAAAATATCGGGAGTTTGCAGGAGAATTTTGCCTAAACTCATCCGCATTTGCCAACCACCACTAAAGGAACTTACCAAGCGATCGCCGTCATCAATAGTAAAGCCCATTTCTGGTAAAATTTTCTCGATGCGCGCTTCTAATCCGTAACCATCTAACCCTTCAAATTGTCTTTGTAGGCGATCCAATTGATGAATTAAGCGATCTAATTCTTCGGGATCAGCTTTTTCCATGCGCTGGGGAATTTCTATTAGTTGATGGTGGACTTGATTCGCTTCTTGAAACACCGTCCAAAATTCCTCGCGTACCGTCCGACGAGGATCCACTTCAAATTCTTGGGTAAGATAGCCGATATGGAGACTGGTAGGACGGATGATCTCCCCGGCGGTGGGTTCCACTTCCCCCATAATAATCTTCAGTTGGGTGGATTTTCCGGCCCCATTGACTCCCACCAATCCGATGCGATCGCCAGTTTTTACTTCCCAAGTGACATCTTTTAACACTTCTCCCGTCGGGTAAATCTTACTAATTCTCTCTAGTCGTAGCATCGCTGATTTTTCTCCAGTCCTAGGCAGTTGAGACAGTCCGCCTTTATTGTAACATTTAGTTAAGCTTTACTGGTCCCTGTCAAGTTTTCTCGATTGAGCCACCTGACAGTATTTTTGATCTGAAAGAGATAATAATGTTTAATCCCCACCCCATAAAAAAAGAAACAGCTAGTTTGATCACCAAAGATGGAATTAGTTTAGCTGCCGATATTTATCGTCCCGATAGTAGGGAATCTTTTCCCATTTTACTAATGCGACAACCCTACGGAAAAGCAATCGCTTCTACGGTGGTTTATGCCCATCCTAGCTGGTATGCACGTCAGGGTTATATTGTAGTAATTCAGGATGTCCAGGGACGGGGAAACTCGACGGGAAATTTTAATTTATTTGCCCATGAAATTAGCGACGGATTAGAAACTATTGAATGGGTTTTAACTATTCCTAATAATACTGGTGTGGTGGGAATGTATGGTTTTTCCTATCAGGGAATGACCCAATTATACGCGGCTGCTAATGGTCACGGTGCTTTAAAAACTATTTGCCCAGGGATGATCGCTCACGATTTATATCGAGATTGGGGCTATGAAAATGAAGCATTTAATTTACAATATAATCTCGCTTGGGCAATACAATTAGCGGCAGAAACAGCTAGATTAAAAGGGGATGAAACTGCCTATCAAAAACTCTGGGTAGCTTCCCGAAATTTACCACTTTTTGATCCTATTGCTGCCTATCCCCAAATTCTGCAAGATTTAGCCGCCGATTCTTTTTATCACGATTGGATTACTCGTTATCTTCCCGATGACTACTGGCAAAATTTATCACCGCAACACCTTTTAAAAAATATCGATTTACCGATGTTACATATCGGAGGTTGGTTCGATCCTCATCTCCGGGGAACTTTGAGTTTATACCAAGAAATGCAAGCGCGTTCTATCTATCCCCAACGACTAATTATTGGCGCTTGGACTCATCTACCCTGGGGGAGAAAAGTAGGAGAGATAGATTATGGTCAAGAGGCAATTAGTCCTGTGGATAAAATGCAGCTGCAATGGTTTGATTATTTCTTAAAAGGTCAGGAGGTAGAGTTATTAAAAAATCCTCCTATGTATCTATTTCAAATGGGGTCTAATCAATGGCGATATCTGGAAAAGTTTCCCAGAGAAAATCAGCAAATTTATTATCTTGCTAGTCAAGGTTTAGCCAATCTGCGCGAGGATGAGGGGAAATTAAGCGCGATTTTGTTAGAACCTGCGATCGAGGATACCATCGTTCACGATCCTTGGCGACCGGTTCCATCTTTAGGAGGTCATAGCGCCCTACCGGGGGGAATATTCGACCGCACCATGCTAGACTGTCGCAGTGATGTGATTACCTACACTTCTCCCCCCCTAGAGAAGGATTTAACGATTTTGGGTAGTCCCCGTCTGGATTGTTATTGTCAAGCAGACGCGGTTAGTTTCGATATCTGCGCGGTGGTTTCTCAAGTTACCCCCGATGGTCGAGTTTTTAATATCACTCAGGGTTATAAACGGGTAAATAATCCCGAATCACCCCTAAATATTTCCATGCAAGCCACTTTTATCACTATTCCTCAAGGTTATAGCTTGCGTTTGAGTCTCAGTGCCTCTTGCTTTCCCGCACATCCCGTCAACGCGGGGACTGGCAGCCATCCCCACGCAAGTCGGGCGATCGATTTTTCTACTATCACAATTAAGGTTTTTTGTCAAGGAAATTTTCCTGCAAAATTGCTATTACCTTTAGTCGGGGAAAGCTAAACCGCTGCGGGGATCACGAATGTATAAACCTAACACCAGGGAGGAGATAACCGTATCCCAGACGGGGGTGAATTTGGGAGCATCATCGACCCAATAATCCATAGTAATTAAACATTGAACTCCAGAACCAATACCCACGGCAATGCGCGAATAAGCTGGTCGATTTTCTTGGGGGTCGATGAATTGAATTTGCACCCAAACAATGCGCGCAGTTTGGCGTTTTTCTTGGATAACTTCGCCAATTTCGTGAGGATTGCGGCTATCTTCACGAGCTAATTTTTTGACCATTCCTTTCAGGGGCAATTCTTTCCAATCTCCGGGGGGAAGTAAATTATAGGAAACCTCTAAACGACAATCATCATCGGGGGGTTTTCTATCCAAAAAACGAAAGGAATTATCATCGGGTTCAAAATGCCAATCTTGAGGAACTTCAAAGCGCACTGCACCGCGACCAGCTACAAAAATACTGTTACCCGGACTAGATTTCCAGTTATGATCTGGATTTAAGTCGAGGGTTTCTTTAATCCATTGCAGATTGTGTTTTTTCGATTTAGCCATAGGGATAATCCTGCGGTAAGAATCGGACTATAGCTATCATTATACAGGCTTTTTCCTGAGAATTAAATAGGGTGCATCTCACTTTTGTAAATCTACTAAGTAAAACGTAGGATGCGTTACTAACGCACCACCTATCATCAACTAAGTAGCCAGTTATAATCAAAGAACAGGAACTGAATCTCACTTTCGTAAATCTACTAAGTTGGGATTTTTAAAGGGAAACTCTCTTTTAAAATTGGGCGTTACTTCCGATTTTATCACTCAATCCAAGCTTTTGGGGGGTTCTACCCCCCAAACCCCGGAGCGCATTAGTTTTTCGGTGGGATGCTTAGACGCGATTGTTCATATTTTTGTACCAATTTAAGAGTCACTGATAATTGCTGATTGTCGGTATTTCTGCAAATGTTGAGATGCACCCACCAAAACTTCTATCTTCACCCTTAGGATAACTGCTGCATAATTTTTAGAAATCCCACAGCACAGGATTATCATCCAAGAAATCAGTTACCTGTTTACCGATATTATCAATTAATTTTAGGTCTTCTGGGGTTAAATTAATTGTCATTGCTTGGGCGTTATTAACTGCTTGAGCGGCATTTCTTACCCCAGCAATTGCATTAGTTTGAGGTTGCTTAATTAACCAAGCAAGAGATAATTGAGCTAGGGAACAATTATAGCGTTCAGCAATCGGTTCTAATTGAGTTAAAGCTGCTTGTACCCTCTGAAAGTTTTCGCCATGAAAGAGTTTATTTTTAATTCTATGATCCTCCGCTGCCAACTGATAACCGTTTCTAAATTTTCCTGTTAATAAACCTTGGGCAAGGGGAGAATATGCCAGAATGGAAATATTATTCTCTAGACAATAGGGCATAATTTCCTTTTCTACCGAGCGCCAAAACAGAGAATAGGGAGGTTGAATACTCTCAATTCTGCCGTATTGACTGGCTTCTTCCAGTTGAGAACGGGAGAAATTGGAAACCCCTATAGCGCGAATTTTTCCCTGGGCTTTCAGATAATTAAGAGCGGCCATAGTTTCAGAAATAGGCACTATTTCCGTGTTCCATGAGCCACTGGGCCAATGAATTTGGTAAAGATCGATATAATCAGTTTGGAGGTTTTTTAAAGAGCGATCGCAAGCTGCGATAACTTGCTCATATTTAAGGTGATTAGCAAAGACTTTGGTGGCATAAATTACCTGTTCTCGCACATCGGCTAAAGCTTGAGCGACAATCAATTCTGAGTGACCTTCCCCGTAGATTTCGGCTGTATCTACAGTGGTAATTCCTGCCTCAAAAGCGGCACGAATAGCCCTAATACTTTCCTTATCTTCAATACCTGCCCACATCTTTTTTCCTGCTTGCCAAGTACCCACGAGAAGGGGAGTAATTTCTATATTAGTCTGACCGAGATAGCGTTTTTGCATAACAGTTTTTTTGATGGGTTATGTATGCTTAGGGTTTTAGTCGGGTTTAGGGTTTAAAATCTCAGCTAAAGAGGACTAAAGTGACAAGGATAAAAACTTTTACCAGTAGGGGTGTAAAGAACAAACTTAACAAGCCACAAAAAAGACCTAATAAGCAGGTACTGAGGCTAATTATTTCGCCGTGAACATTGTAGCTAATCGACAGGGAGATTAGGGCTAGAGTAAGGAGAAAAATCATAGTTTTCTTTCCTGAGTCTATTGAGCAGAAAAGCCGTGACCGCTCACGACTTTTCGCCGTTTCTATATCTATTATTAGCTCGATTACTTAGCTAATGACATCGGGTTAAAGTGAACTTTTTTAACGGAAAAGATTTAAAAATCCGTTGAAGAGGCCTGTCAGACCAGTAAAGGGACTTAAAACCGTGCCGAGGGTGTCGGTGGCAGAGGCCAGACTGCTACGATGAACCACAACCACATCATTATTGCGGAGAATCGGGTTAGTTTTCTCGTTGATACCCTGGGAAAAATCGATGTTAATTGAGGTTTTGGTGACGGTCCCGTTAGGATTGAGACGAATTAAATCCACTGTGGACTGATTAGCGCGACGCTTATCAAAGTCTCCTGCGGTTAAAATTGCCTGATTGAGAGGGGTATTAGGAGGGACTTCAATTATCCCTGGTTTTTTCACCTCCCCGACCACTTTCACGTTAATGGTTTTAGGGGCAAAACTAGCCGATGCTAGGGTTTCCGATTCCTTGGCCGAGATTTCGGTAGCGGTGGGGATAATCACCGTATCTCCTTCTTGAAGAAAGATATCGCCGGTTATATCACCTTTTTCGAGCAAACTCCACAGATCTACGGGGATTTTCTGCTGGGAACCGTCACGAGTATAACGCAGCACTTGCACCTGTCGGATATCGGCAAGAGGTTTGATGCCTCCCGCTTGTTGGATAGCTTGGGTTAGTCGGGCCGGTTTCCTGGTGCCGCCGCGCTCTTGGTCATTATTATTGTTATTGTTATTGTTGGCAGTGGGGACAATACGATGGGACCCCGGACGATAAACTTCTCCCACCACAGTAACATTAATTTCTCGATCGCTATCTAGTCCAAAATTGGCATCGGCTAATTGATTGACTTCCCCGACGCTAAGGGTCGTTTTAGTGGGAATAACGATGCTATCACCATCTCTAAGGCTAATATCTTGGGTTGTATCGCCTTTTTGGATTAATTGCCAGAGATTGGCTTGAATTAGCTGTTCTTGTCCCTTGATGTTGCGTCGAATTTGAACTTGACCAATATCGGCCACGGTGGTTACTCCCCCCGCTTTCTGGATTATTTCGGTCAATAGGGGCGTTTTTTGGCTTTGTTCGGGGTTAATTGTATAAGTACCCGGACGATTGACTTCCCCCGCGATGGCGATTTGCAAAGGCCGGGGGGTGAGAACGCTAACAGTAACCACGGGACGTTTGAGATAGGTGGTGTAACGTTTGGCGAGGGTTTGGCCGGCTTCGGTGACGGTCATTCCTTCCACTTTGACGCTACCAATTAGAGGTAAAGTTAGGGTTCCATCGGCTAAAACAAGGAAATCGCCGCTTAAATCCGCGACTTGGTAAACGGTGACGCGCACTTTATCCCCTTCTCCTAGGGTGTACTCTTTGCTTTCTGCGGGGATAGGGGCAATCGCTTCTTTAGGGGGTGCAGCACTACTAGGAGGAGTAGCTTGGACTGGGCGAGCTTCTAAGGAAGTTAGAGGGGCAATAGTGCCGATAATTAATAGATAACGCAGTGATTTGCTGATTAAATGCTGTAATTGGCTGCTATTTAACATGATCAATAGGATTAATTTTATCGTTAACATTGGCGATCAGTGTAGCACAAATAGTCGATCGCCGATGGAAACCCCCTGTAATATCGCATCTATCGAGAGTTACCGCTAACTGTAAGATAGTTTTAATGATTGCCTGTATGTAAAGGGGTATATTAATTTTATGACAGCTACTAGCACAATTCCCGATTTTTGTCAAGGGATAAAATATTTTGGGGCTTCCTTACCCGAATTTGATAAATATGCAGGAAAAGCCGCTATCGCTGAGGGAAAAACCGCTATTATTGCCGCTAATGACCCAAATGCTATCTATCAAACTCTCCTAGCCGCCGATGCTTTGCGTTACCTCACCCTACAAATCACCGCTACCAAAGAATCGGGACACCCCGGCGGTTTTGCCAGCGCTGCCGACGTGATTGCCTCTTTGATGATGTTAGGCCAGAAAAATATTTTCACCGAAGTGGGCCATCATGCCCCCGGTTTTTATAGTAACGTCTTTCTCGATCGCTCTCTGGAAGCCATGGGCATCAGCAACGTCAGCCAATTGGGAGAACGTTTTCGGGAAAAACACGGACTTTTAGGACATCTTTCCGGACAAATCCCCGGACTGCTCGGGCCGGCTGGTCCTTTGGGCCAAGGACAACATTTCGCCATGGCGGCGGCCAAATTACACCCTAATACCCTTTTCCCTGTCACTATCGGGGATGGTGGTTTAGGAGAACCCTACATTATGAGTAGTTTTGGTCATTTTCACACTGCTTATCCCGAAATTACCAATTTTCTGCCGATTTTAGTTTGGAATGGCTATTCCCAAGAACACCATAGCATGGTGTCCCTGAAAACTAACGCCGAAATGGAAGCCTATTGGCGCGGTAATGGTTTCGAGGAAGTGATTCTCATTAATGCTAAAGACTTCGATGATGCTAATCAAAATGGGGAATATGTAGATAGCACCAAATTCTCTTTTAACCAGCGTCTGGAGTTCATGAAAGCGGTGTTAATGGCCACGGATAAAGCCGCCCAATTAGCACTAGGTGGTAAACTAACCGTTATCATTATTAAACAACTGAAAGGGGCGGGAGTTCACAAACGGGGAGCGGCTTCCCATAATCTTTATCCAGGAGATTCTTTAGAAAAAGATTATATCGTTGCTGCCTTACAAGAACGCGCTTTACCCCCTGAAGCTTGGGCAATTGTTCGTACTAATTTCCAGCGCTCTGGAGGGGGTCCAGCAGCGGAAACAGTGGTAACGGAAAAAGTATTCCCGCTGCCGGATTTAGGAGCCTTACCGATGACCGAATATACTGTGGGTGGCGATAAAAAAGTGGCCACCACTGCTATGGGGGAATTAGTGGTAGCTGTGGGTAAAGCTGACCCCAATTTTGTTGTCACTAATGCTGATGGTAATGCCGCTTCAGGAATTAATAATATTAACGTCGGTTTAAAGATTATTCACCCCACCAGCGATGATACCTATTTCCAGGGTCCTAACGGTCAAGTTTATGAACCTTTAAGCGAGGATGCCTGTGCCGGATTAGCCGTCGGTTTATCTCTCTTGGGAGCGCGAACTTTATGGTGTTCCTACGAGTCTTTTGCTATCAATGGTTTACCGATTTGGCAGACCGTAACCCAAGCGATGGCCGAGTTACGTCGTCCCACCCCTTCTACTATTACTTTATTCACCGCCGGAGCCTTGGAGCAAGGGCGTAATGGTTGGACACACCAACGCCCAGAGATTGAAAATTATTTCGCCGCTATGATGCGAAATGGTAATATTTTCCCACTCTTTCCCTGCGATGCTAACAGTATTCAAGTCTGTTATGGATGGGCGTTAGGAACTAGCAATAAAGGCATTACAATCACCGCTAGTAAATCGCCTTTACCGGTGCGAACTACCTTTGAGCAAACCCGTCAAGCTTTGGAAAAAGGCGGCGTAATTCTTCAGGAATCGGAAGGCAGTAAAAAAGTAGTTTTTGCCGTTATTGGTGATATGACTTTATTACCCGTCTTTGAGTCGGCACAACAGTTAGAAGCAGCAGGAATCGGTGTAAAAATCGTCTCGGTAATTAATCCTCGTCGTCTCTATCGTCCTAGCGATGTGATGAGTGAAACTAGCTCGGAAGCTGATAATAATTTCCTCGATGATGCTGGTTTTGACAGTCTCTTTGCTGGTGATGCTTTAATCGGAGTAACCGGTGGTACAAGCGCCATGTTAGAACCGATTATGTTACGCAGTAATGCGCGTCGGGATGTCTTCGCTTGGAAACGGGGAGAAACCACCGCTAGTGCTGGGGAAATTATGGCCTATAATGGCTTAACTGCCAATGCTTTAACTGCGCGTGCTACTCAGTTATTAGGTTAAGTTCCCAGTTAGTTTTTTTGATTATTCCCTACTCTCTTTGATTGGAAAGTAGGGATTTTTTTTAGGTCACTTTTGCCAACGGGGTAAACTTTTAATAATTTTCCATAGGCGAGGATATTGGAGGGATAGATAGCGCTTAATATGGGATTTTAAACTAACTAAATCCTGAGATTCTTTCAGTTCTCTATCTTGATAAAAACGAATTAAATCATCTCGTCTTTTTAGTAAAATTTTAATTTGTTGGTAATCTTCCGAGCTTAAAACTTGATGGGGTTGAATATTTTCTGGCAGCGGGCGCGGGATGTAAAAAGTTGTATGAGATGGGGATAATTCTTCGATAGGACGTTCTTTGCTATAGAGATAGATAGAAAGAGATTTACGCGATAAATGCCGTTGATTTTCTGGTAAATTAATCTGAGAAAATCCATGCCATGAATGTTCATTGGTTTCAAAAATAAGACAACGATTAAAGATAGGGACAAAAGATTTAATCCTATTTTCTTCTGGTTGACGGGGATTGGAATGTAACTCTAGATTCCCTCCCCAATCTGCTTGCCATTGGGGATTTAAATAGATTAATAAATTCAAGCGGCGATGATACCAATGACGCTCATCGAGGTTAAAATCAATGTGAGGGTCTAATTCTTGACCGTGTAAATTTTCGTGGGTTCCACCCCCATAAAAACTAGGGTCTGGAATTAAATTATCGATACCAGTTAATTGGGAAATTAACTCGAGAAACTCTTTCGCTTGAATGTAGCGGCCAAACTGTTGATAAACACCCCCCAAACCGATTAAATCCTCATTAACCGCCTTACCGCCAACTTTTCCTAACTCACTAATGGCTTTTTGCGGATTAAAACTGGGAAAATTTTCCAGCAAAATTTGCGCTTGCTCCCTAACTAAAAAATTATCGATGACCAAATGCTTAAACGGTTGCGCTGTCTCAAAATCTTGACGATAGACAGAAGATTTCTCATAAACAAGGGGATTGATAAACATTAGACAGCTTTTTTGTTGGTATGATGAATTGTAGCAATCAAACTAGCAAAATAAAGATTAACTCTCCTATTGACCTCATCGCCTATGGACTGGTGGCACAAACTCAAAGATAATCCTCTCGCCCGTTGGGGAGCAGTTTTACTGTTAATCTTCTATTTAAGCGTAATGGCGGCGGATTTTGTCGCTCCCTACTCTCCCTACTCCTCCCAACCCGGTCAGTCTCTCCTCCCCCCCACCCAAATCTTTTGGCGCTCGCAGTCGGGAAGTAACAAGGGTGAGTGGATTGGCCCCCACGTCTATCCCACCACTCAAAGTGCTATTAATATAGAAACTGGTGAGCGGAAGCTAATTAGAGATTTTAACAACCCCTTGCCGCTGCGTCTCTTGGTTAAGGGTGAAACCTATAATTTCGGTCAAATTCGCCTACCTTTGCCGCCAAAATGGCAGGAAGTAACTTTATTTCCCGGTATCCCTTTTGATCGCCATCTGTTCGGGGTCATCGGCGATGGTAGAATCAATATATTGGGAACTGACGAATCGGGACGCGATAGTTTTAGTCGCTTGATTTTCGGGGGCAGAATTAGTTTATTTATCGGTTTGGTCGGGATTTTAATTTCTTTCCCTATCGGTTTATTTGTTGGTGGCGTTTCTGGCTATTTTGGTGGTTGGTTAGATGCGATTTTAATGCGTTTTGTGGAAGTTTTAATGACTATCCCCGGCATATATTTACTCGTGGCTCTGGCAGCCGTTTTACCCGCAGGATTAACCAGCACCCAGCGCTTTTTATTAATCGTCCTGATTACTTCTTTTATCAGTTGGTCGGGATTAGCGCGGGTAATTCGCGGTCAAGTTTTATCCCTGAAAGAACAGGAATTTATTCAGGCTGCTAAAGCTATGGGAGCAAAACCTCTTTATATTATTCTGCGTCATGTGCTGCCCCAAACTGCCAGTTATATCATTATTTCTGCTACGTTAGCTGTGCCGGGGTTTATCGTGGCCGAATCGGTTTTAAGTTTAATTGGTTTGGGAATTCAACAACCGGATCCTAGTTGGGGAAATATGCTTTCTTTGGCTACCAATGCCTCAATTATTGTTCTACAACCCTGGTTAATTTGGCCACCTGCTTTGTTAATTATTCTCACCGTTTTAGCTTTTAATTTACTCGGTGATGGTTTACGCGATTCTCTAGATCCTCGCAATTTAGAGAGATAATTTAGTTATTATCAGTTATCAGTTATCAGTTATCAGTTATCAGTTATCAGTGAACTGATAACTGTAAAGTCTCCCCACTTCCCATTATGAATAAAATCAGTAAAAGTTTTAATAATTTCGCCGATAGTTTGGTGATTTATAGTCAAAGATACGGAAAAATAAGCTGGGTAATATTTTTAATTATCTTTGCTTGTATCATGACGATAACCTTTAATTATCCGGCACAATCGACCAATCAACCCCAAGAAAAACCCGAAATTCGTGGAGTTTGGTTAACTAATATCGATAGTGAGGTATTATTTAAACCGCAAACCCTAAAAGATGCCCTTGATAGGTTGGCTGATTTAAATTTTAATACAATTTATCCCACGGTCTGGAATTGGGGTTATACACTCTATCCTTCTAAGGTAGCAGAAAAAGTGACAGGACGAGCGATCGATCCCCATGAATCTTTAAAAAATCGCAACTTTTTAAAGGAAATAATTAGCCAAGGTCATCGGAAAAAATTAAGAATTATTCCTTGGTTTGAATTTGGTTTTATGGCTCCTGCGGATTCAGAATTAGCCAAACGACATCCCGATTGGTTAACCCAAAGACAGGATAAAAGCGTGATTTGGTGGGAAGGAAAAGTGCATCAACGGGTGTGGTTAAATCCCTTACATCCACAAGTACAAAACTTTATTACCGATTTAGTCAGCGAGATTATTACTAACTACGATATAGAAGGAATTCAGTTTGATGATCATTTTGGTTATCCCGCCGATTTTGGCTATGATGAAACCACAATTAAACTCTATCAAAGGGAACATTCTGGACAATTACCACCGCAAGATTACCAAGATAAAGCATGGATTCAATGGCGGGCCGATAAAATTACTGACTATATGAATAGTTTAGCCCAGACGATTAAAAAGCAGCAACCTAAAGCAATTATTTCCCTATCTCCTAATCCCTACACTTTCTCCCTAGAATACTATCTTTTAGATTGGCAAAAATGGCAGCAAAAAAACTTGATTGATGAGTTAATAATACAAGTGTATCGAACTGATATGAACGCCTTTGACTGGGAATTATCCCAACCAGAATTACAGCAAGCTAGAGAATCTATCCCCGTGGCTATTGGGATTTTATCTGGTTTAAAAGGTCGTCCGATTCCGATGGTTAATATTACTCAACAAGTGGAAAAATCGAGACAACAAAATTTTGGTGTTTCTTTCTTTTTCTACGAAACTTTATGGAATATCAGCAATGAATCCCCTTCCTATCGACGCAGGATTTTTCGGGAAATACTCCAGTCTGCTAATCCTAGCTAAAATGGCTGACTTTAAGCGAAATTATTGCCCTAACCTAGCCATAGTTTCTTAAGTTTATCTTTAAATTAAGAAAAAGCAGCAGGGAGAAACTAAAATCGCTAGAATGAAAAAAGACTCTCCCTTATCACTTTATCCATGTTGATCAGACATAACCGAAGCTCGATCGCTAAACCTATTTTACTGTTTCTTGGCTGCCTTGTGATCGGGCAGTTAGGGGTGTTAGTGGTAGCAAATAGCCTCTGGTTTACCGAGATGGGTTATTTAAACACTTTCCTGAAACAATTGTCTTGGCAACTAGGATTAGGTTGGGGAAGTGCGATTCTTTCTCTACTCTTTATTTTCACTAATTTACGTTTAGCCCAGCGTTTTCGTTGGCAAAAACCAAAAGAAGATAGTTATCCTCTTAGTCCTCAATCTCCTAGTATTAATTTACTCGGTCTTTTGATTATCACAACGGGAATTGGAGCTTGGATTGGGTCAATGTTATTGTATTACAGTAAACTAGCCCTCAGTCTCTGGACACCAGATTTTAATCTCCCTAATCTTAGTTCTTCCCTAAGTTCTCCTCTGGAAATAGTTTGGATTAGGCAAGTATTAACCGATATTTCCAGTAATCTTTGGCAAGGGGTAATTATTGCTATTTTAGTCTTGGGATTATTAATTAAAACCGAGTATTTTTTGCGAATAATATCTATAGTATTTACTATAATGCTATCTTTTATTATTGCTGGGCAGTGGGCGAACTTTTTAAAATATTTTTATGGTGTTCCTTTCAATATTAACGATCCTCAATACGGGAATGATTTAGGTTTTTACATCTTTCAATTACCCCTGTGGCAGTTACTAGAATTATGGCTCGGTGGTGTGGGAATATATACTCTTTTTGCTGTTAGTTTAACCTATCTTTTTTCGGGTGATAGTCTTTCTCTGGGAACCTTTCCGGGGTTTTCCCGTCCGCAACTGCGTCATTTATACGCCCTGTGGAGTGGGTTAATGGCGCTGCTAGTATTACACCATATTATTCAGCGTTACCTGCTACTTTACTCTCCCGAAGGAGTAGTTTATGGTGCGGGTTATATCGATGTTCATGTTGGTCAATTTATTGAAATTATTCTGGGAATTATTGCAGCAATAACCTCTATATGGTTAGGAGAAAAAGCATTATTTGGTAAAAAAGACCGTCGCAAGTTATACAAAAACACTAAGAAAAAGTTGGTATTTTCCCCCTACTTAGTTCCTGTATTTCTCTATTTAATTGTTTGGATAAGTGGCATAGTTATCAGTGGACTATTACAAAGAACTGTCGTACAACCGAATGAATTAGTGAGAGAAAGACCCTATATCGAAAGAAGTATTCAATCCACAAGAGCGGCTTTTTCCTTAGATAGAATTGATGCCCAAGTTTTCGATCCACAGGCCGAATTGAATGCCGAAGTTTTAGAGAGAAACCATCTAACTATCGATAATATTCGTCTTTGGGACACCAAACCACTGCTAGAAACTAACCGACAATTACAGCAAATTCGCTTATATTATAAATTCCCCGATGCTGATATTGATCGCTATCGAGTACGAGTAGGACTGCCCGAAAAAATCGAGGAACGTCAAATATCTGAAAAACAACAGACCATTATTGCCGCTAGAGAATTAGATTATAGTGCGGTTCCCACTTCTGCTAACACTTGGGTGAATAAACATCTCGTTTATACCCATGGTTATGGGTTCACTCTTTCCCCAGTTAATTTAGTGGCTGCCGGGGGTTTACCCTACTATTTTGTCAAAGATATCGGCACAAATAAAGACGAAGGGGCTCTACAAACCTCTAGCGAATTAATTGATTATAGTATTCCCATTGGTAAACCCCGCATTTACTATGGGGAATTAACTAATAATTATGTGATGACTCCCACCACCGTAGAAGAATTGGATTTTCCTAGCGGGGATGGAAATGTCTATAATACCTACGATGGTAAGGGAGGAATCCTAGTGGGGACGGGGTGGAGACGTTGGCTATTTGCCCTTTATCTGCGGGATTGGCAAATGTTATTTAGCCAAGATTTTACTCCCGAAACTCGCCTATTAATGCGTCGTGATGTCCAAAATCGCGTGCAAACTATCGCACCTTTTTTAAATTATGATCGCAACCCCTATTTAGTAGCGGCAGATGTGGGCGATAGTAGCAGTAAATTACATTGGATTATTGATGCTTATACTATCAGCGATCGCTATCCCTATTCTGACCCGGGTAAGGATAAATTTAACTATATTCGCAATTCGGTGAAAGTGGTAGTGGATGCCTATCATGGAACAGTGAATTTCTATGTTGCCGATGAAAATGATCCAATTATTCAGACGTGGAATAAAATCTTTCCTCATCTCTTTAAATCTTTAGCGGAAATGCCGAAAACTCTCCGCAGTCATATCCGTTATCCCGAAGATTTATTTAGTACCCAAGCAGAAAGATTATTAACCTATCACATGACCGATCCACAGGTATTTTATAATCGGGAGGATCAATGGGAAATTCCCCTAGAAATTTACGGCACGGAACCCCAGGCTGTATCACCCTATTATTTAATCATGAAACTGCCCGATGCCGACAAAGAAGAATTTATTCTCCTCCATCCCTATACTCCCTCTAGTCGGCAAAATTTAATCGCTTGGTTAGCGGCGCGTTCAGACGATAGAGAGTATGGTAAGTTATTGCTCTATCAATTTCCTAAACAAAGGTTAGTGTACGGGCCGAATCAAATTGAGGCTTTAATTAACCAAGATCCAGATATTTCTCAACAGATTTCTCTTTGGAATCGGGACGGTTCTAAAGTTTTGCAAGGACACCTATTAATTATTCCCATTGAACAATCGCTGCTTTATGTAGAACCTTTGTATCTAGTGGCAGACCAAAATAGTGTCCCAACAATCGCTAGAGTAACAGTTGCTTATCAAAATAAAATTGTCATGGAACCAACCTTGAAGGAAGCTTTAGAAAAGTTATTCTCAGGCCATCAGAGTTAAATTGCCGCTAATTGCCCACAAATTAGCAAAAAGCTGATGCTGGTTCCAGAACGATCCTCAATATCCCCGAATTTGCCCAGAAAATTGCCTGCTCTGGTTAATCAGCCAATTTTCAAATCCAGTATCATCAAAGGATTGAGTTATTCTTTTAATTGGAAAAGTGGGCAATTAATTCTGTGCGAGATGAATTGAGTATTAAAGGGGTAAACTCCTCCACTGGTAATAATAAAATGCGATCGATGATTACGGAGAAATCGGGGTCTAAACTGCCAAAACGAGCTTTCAATAAATTTTCTACCACCAGACGTTCTCCTTGTTGAAGACCCTGTTGAAGACCCTGTTGAAGACCCTGTTGAAGACCCTGTTGAAGACCCTGTTGAAGACCCTGTTGAAGACCCTGTTGAAGACCCTGTTGAAGACCCTGTTGACGGCCAGCATCCAGTTCTTCCTGAAGACGGGAAGTGTATAAAGGTGATAATCTCATAATTAACTCTCTGTCCTCCTGTTCAAGC
>NZ_JADBVM010000240.1:0-51377 GCF_020244875.1 Microcystis sp. M44BS1 | reverse complement strand
TGATAACTGATAACTGATAACTGATAACTGATAACTGATAACTGATAACTGATAACTGATCACTGATAACTGATAACTGATAACTGATAACTGACTTCTAACCCAATGTTGGACAAAGATAAGCAAAAATTATCTACTGACTCCAAAAACTTGAGAATATTTAAATTAACATTCCGCAATATTTATAAATTCTTAAGAATTAATTGAGAAAGATTTTTATTTAACAACGATGTTCCAATGGTTACAGCGATTTGATAGAATTTCATAATGGGTTATCTTGTGCTTTTTTGGGCAGCAACGGTTGAAACCCTTGCCACACCTAGAAGTTGATCCTAATTAAGACGGGTAAATGAGTCAATTTCACCCATAACGATGATCTTTTTTTTGTGTAGTTTTATTGCAAAAAAAAAGTTTTTTTGACAAAAAGCACAAAGTATGATAACAACCCAATGTATTTCTGGCTGCCAGCAGTTATTGTAGAGTGGGAGTTGGGGAGTATTTTCAGTGTTGCCAAAGGCACGGCGTAGCCGTCCAGTAAACAGTGAACTGAAAACTCGCATCTGATAACTGATAACTGATAACTGATAACTGACTTCTAACCCGACAAAAAACCTTTTTGGCAAACCCTAAGTTAAATAAGCGATAGTTACTCCCGAACCGCCCTCATTTTGGGGTGCTAATTGAAAGCGTTTTACCTGGGGATGACGGGATAGGAAATCGTGAACACCTTGACGCAATTTCCCCGTACCTTTACCGTGAATAATCCATAATATACCCGATGGGGTAGCCCTGACGATCGCCTGTTCGATATCCGTTTCTGACTCTGCCACCCTGGAACCGCGAATATCGACGGTATTATTAGCAGTACGAATTAAAGGGGTCTCCTGGGGTTTTGTGGGAGTTTGGGGCAAATTTTTGGCAGGTTTTGGCGCAGTTTCCACTTTTTGACCATCCAAAGACTCAATCTGGTCTAAGGGTAGGGTCATCTTCATCATCCCGAAACGCAGGGAAATCTCCTCTGATTCCGGTGAAATTGCTAAAACTTCGGCAGTTTGTCCCAAATTGGGCAAGCGTACCCTTTCCCCCACTTGCGGACGATAATTAACCTTAGTTTTTTCCGTTTTTGGTAATAACCTTTCTGCGATCGCAGTTAATTCCTCTGTGGCTTTTTGGGCATCTCTACCGGTTTTTGTTCCTGATTGCAATCGGCGAATAACGTCATTAATCTCTGCTTTTGCCGATAATAAAGCCTTTTGTATCTCCTGCTCCTGATAACGCTTTAATTCTCGCTCTCTCTCCTGTAGAGAATTAGCCCGTGTAGAAACTTCTGTATAAAATTTCTCCGTTTGTTGGAGTAATTGACTAGCCTCCTTAGCTTTTGACTCCTGTTCCCGTCTTTGCGCTTCCAAACCAGCAATTACTTGATTTATCTCCTCCGATAACCCCCCCAGATGATTTCTCGCTTCGGCCACAATTTCGGGACTTAATCCCAAACGCTGGGCAATAGTTAAAGCATTAGAACGCCCCGGAATGCCCCATAATAGTCGATAAGTGGGGGAAAGAGTGCGATCATCAAACTCTACCGAGGCATTTTCAAAGCGAGAATCTCGATACTTCAACGCTTTTAATTCCCCGTAGTGGGTGGTAGCCACCGTCAGTAAACTATGATCAGCGAGGTATTGTAAAATAGCGATCGCTAAAGGACTTCCCTCGGCCGGATCCGTACCTGCTCCCACCTCATCGAGTAAAACCAAAGAACGAGAATTTAACGCCGCTAAAATGCGGACAATCCGGCGAATGTGACCCGAAAAAGTCGATAAACTCTGTTGCAAAGACTGTTCATCTCCGATATCGGCTAAAACCTGATCGAACCAAGGTATCTCCACCGGTTCCCGCGCTGGAATAAACAGGCCCGCTTTCGCCATTAAAGCCGCTAATCCGAGGGTTTTTAAAGTAACGGTTTTTCCGCCGGTATTTGGTCCGGTGATGGCAACAACGCGAATTTCTGGGCTAATCTGCACATTTATCGGTACCACCTCCCCCCCCTGTTCGTGGTGTTTTTGCCACCAGAGCAAAGGATGACGCAAATTCCGTAAAGTAATCGTTTCCGAACCATCGATAAAGTGGGGGGGATTACCCTCTAACCATAAACTGTAACGGGCCCTAGCGGTGGCCAGATCGAGCCTAGTAGCGATCGCTAGTAAATATTCTAAGTCGTCAAAGGCTTCGGCGATTGTATTACTTAACTGCCGCAGGATTTTTTCTTCTTCGATTTGTTCCTGACGACGATATTGCCGCAGTTGATTGCCTTGGTCAACGATAGAGTGAGGTTCAATGTAAAAAGTCGCCCCTGTGCTGGAAGTATCGTGAATTATCCCTGGTATTTGCTCTTTTTGCGCTGCTTTGACGGGAATCACCCAGCGGTCGCTTCTTTGGGTAATCACCGCTTCTTGGATAGCACCGCCCTGTTTTTGCATGATATCCTGCAATTTGCGGTAAATTCGCTCTTTAATCACCTTCATTTGTCCCCGAATTTCCCGTAATTGGGGACTAGCGCGATCGGATATCCGGCCATCTTCATCGATACAACGGTGTATCTCCTGTTCTATCTCTGGATAGGTGCGAATTTCGGCTACTAACTCTTTTAAAACTGGTATATCTTCTTGTTCGTCAATTAAACGCCGTAAACGTCGCACTCCGGCCAAAGTCGTGGCAATATTTAAAAGTTCCTGTCCCGATAATAAACCCCCCAGATGCGCCCTTTCTAGGGCATCACCGATGTCGGTAATCCCATCAAAGGAAAGACGACTATCTAATTTTTGTTCTAAGCTATAAACTTCTTTGGTTTGGCAGAGTAGGTTTAAACTTTCCTCTTTGCTTTCTGGTAACGGCAATTGACGAATCGCGATCGCACCGAGTTTAGTCGCTGCAAAAGTAGCTAGGTGTTGACATAGCCGCGGCCATTCCAATAATTCTAGGGTTTCGTCTTGAATCAATTTTGTAGTTTTTTATAATACGCTTTGTATTTCTAGTCTAACCGGATTTGGTCTGATTTTTACAGGAGTGGGGTGTGGGGTGTGGGGTGTGGGGTGTGGGGAGATGGGGGGATTTCAACTAATACCCCAAAACCCTAACCCCCTAAAACCCTAACACCCAACCCCTAATCTGTATCTAAATTCCTTTCTGGAGAGAGAATTGCACCTGTTTAAATTCTTGTTTTAAACGTTGTTTGAGTTTGTCGGGGATGGGACGGGAACCGTAGGCGGTATAATAACCTGCCAGAGAGTTTAAGGCTGTTTGCATAGTAGTGAAAGAACGCAAACCCCCGGATTTTTTATCTCGTCGGTAGAGGGAGATGTAATCGTTGATTTGTTCCTTTGCTTGCGACTCAACTGCCGCTTTATTCGGGTCATCTTTGACTAAATCAAGGGCTGTGGTTAAAGTTTCAATCACTGTTAGGGTATCCTGTCCGTAATTGCCGGTTAACCCCGAACTACCAGAACAACCCATCAATCCGATGACCAGGACGAGAACCAAAGCTAATAAGCGAGAAATGTAAGGTTTTAGAGACATATTTTCAACACCATAAGTTAATCCCAAGTCACCTTATCCTATCAGGAAACCGTGACCAGTTCTTCATGGGAGTCAACTGGCTGCAAAAATCAGGGGTCAACTGGGGGGTAAATAGCCCAAATATAGGCTTTTTTGACGGCAAAAGCCCTATTTTTGCCTAAAAGTTGCCATGCCATCAACCCGGAGTGAGTTGATTCTGGACTAATTCGGGCCGCGATCAGGCACTGGTGGCGGTTTCAGGATCGATCGAGATTGGACTTTGCGATCGATTTATCTAGAAGATAAGTAGGTAGGTGTTAAAAGTTGTCAGACACCCCCCTTATCAAGGGGAGCAGGGGGGATCGGCACCCCCCTTATCAAGGGGGGACTAAGGGGGGATCAGAGGCAAAATCTATCTTCAATTTAATTATAACTACTTACTTAAAAATTCTTCTTTGCTTTCGTCCCATTTCGGAAGAAAGAAAGTTACATTTTGTAATCTTTAGACCGCTCAAGCTGAAACTAAGGTGAAATCGGCAGTTTGACGGTAAAGCTTGTTCCCTTATCCACTTGGCTATCTAGGGCGATTTCGCCGCGGTGGAGTTCGACGCATTTTTTAACCACTGCTAACCCCAATCCCGTGCCGATAATATTTTCCACATTCTGACCCCGATAAAAGGGTTCATAGATCTTACCTCTATCTTCCTCGGCAATGCCGATACCGTGGTCCCGGACTTGAAAAACAATGCGATCGCTATCTTTCCACAAAATCAAACTAATCCCTGCTCCTGTGGGGGAATATTTAATCGCATTTAAGAGTAAATTACTTAAAATCGAGTAGAGCAGTTTCTCATCTAGATAGGGACGAATCATCAATCCCTGACTGACAAATTTAATCGGTGTATTATTTTTATTGATAAATTGAAAATCTTCGACTAAATTTAAACAAAAAGCTTCAATATCGAGCGGCTCTAGTTGACAACTGAGATTGCCAGATTCTGCCCTAGTTAAAATCAAAATATCTGTTAAGAATTGATTCATTAGCTTGACAGAAGACTGGATTCTATATAGGTTTTTTCTGCTCGACTGATCTGCATCTTTTAAGCCATTTTCTAATAACTGCGAGGCAGAAAGAATCACGGTTAAAGGGGTTCGGAACTCATGGGATATCATGGAAAAAAGCTGAATTTTTAGATCAGAGATTTCTTTTTCTTGTAGTAATAATTGGTGAATCTTCTCACTGTTTTGTCGCCGTTTCTCTTGCCAAAAAACTAAAAAATAAACTCCGCAAATAATCCCAAAGCTAGTAAAAGTTCCCAGTAAACCCAACAGAGAATTTTCGCGGATACTATCCCTAGAACTAGCAATGCTACTTCTTAAATTCCTTTTCTGACTAGCTTGTAAATAGATAAGAAGATTTTGAAACTTATCCCGAATCTGGACACTTTTAACCGTGATTGCATCTTGAAAAAGATCATCGGATTGATCAGATTTATAGGTGGCGATCGATTGATTAAATAGAGCAATTCGCCGATACATTAAATCCCCGATCTGAGTCACCATTTCCCGCTCGAAATCTGTGCCGTTTTCTAATTGTTTAGCCAGGAGTTGCCAGTTAGATTGCATCAAAGCGATCGCCCGACGATGACGGCCCAATTCACTGGGGCTGCCAGTTTTGATATAACCCCGTCTTCCCGATTCGGCCACCGCCATGTTAGCGTAAAGATTACTGAGATTATCGATAATCTCGTAGGTAACTTCCACCTCGGCAGCGCGCTGACGCAGAGCGAGGGTATTGCGATAGGAAACTAGGCTAATAGTTCCCATCAATAAGACAGTTAGCCCGAAACCTCCCGCGATCCATTTTCCTTGTTTGAGCCAATTCATCAGGAGTTAACCGACGCTATTTCCAGCTTACTCTATGTCTAGACCATGCGAATTTTAGTAGTAGAAGATGATATGCAACTAGCCGAGATTTTGCGAGAGGCCTTGAGCGAGCGACAATACGTTGTTGATGTGGCTAGAGACGGAGAAGAAGGCTGGAATTGGCTAGAATTAGGCAAATATGATCTTTTAGTTCTCGATGTCACCCTGCCAAAATTAAGCGGAACTTTACTCTGTCAACGTCTGCGACGAGCGGAACCCCATCATCCCGTCTCTGCTAATGCCACCGTTCCCGTCCTATTATTAACCGCAAGGGATACGGTAATCGATAAAATCGACGGATTAGACGCAGGGGCCGATGATTATGTCACTAAACCCTTCGATTTGGGCGAATTAATGGCGCGGATTCGGGCCTTGATCCGACGTGGCAGCAGCACCAGCAGTGTTTTATTATCTTGGGGGGGGTTGCAGTTAAATGCAAGTACCCACGAGGCCAGTTATAACGGTCAACTTCTTTCCCTCACCCCCAAGGAATTCGCTCTCTTAGAATTACTTGTTACCCATGGGCGCCGGGTCTTAAGTCGATCGGGTATTATTGAGCGAGTTTGGTCTTTGGACGATTCTCCGGCCGAGGAAACCGTTACTTCCCATATTCGCGGTCTTCGTCACAAGCTAAAATCCCTCGGTGCGCCGGAAGACTTTATTGAAACCGTTCACGGTCTTGGTTATCGTTTAAAGTAATATCTGCCTTGGGACAGTAGACAAAATCATTTCTGCACGAAATCTGCACGAAGTTTGCAGAGGGTTTCCATAATCACCCGTTAAATTAGAGAGTTAGACAGGTGCGGGACTTCTAAGACAATCAGAGCGGTCAAACCTGTGACTCTCCTCTCCTAAACGGGGCTGCTTGACATGATTTACACGCGATTTGACTATCACGGTTGGCAGATTGAATTGATCCTAGAAATGCAGGGTTATTCTTTTCAATGTTGGCGAGTGGATGGCAGGGAAGGAATTAGCGATTGCCTAGTTTATGCCACCTCTGAACAAGCTTTAGCGGCTGCCCGACACCGGGCGGATCTAGAGTCCGCTTGTCTTGCCCTACTGCGATTTCTCAATGATATCGGCGGCCGGAATTATTATCTCACCCGCGATGATCGCGATGCTCTTAGCCAGTCAATTTTAGAATACGCCCGTCTGGGTGGTGTTTCCTAATTTCTTCCCCGGAAGTTTTCCCCTGATTGAGAATGATTCTCGCTCCGATTTATTTAGGGTTGGCTGAATATTTGGACTTCCCCGTTGACAAAAGGCAATAATACCATTTTTCTAAAGTAATAGCAGAGATGGTTAATTACCCTCACCCCCAACCCCTCTCCCAGAAAGGGAAAGGCGTGTAGGATGCCTGCCACAAATAAAGAAAAATGGGATGAGCAACTCACATAAAGTTCATTTTGTCAAGGATTGTTAAGAAGTGCTTACCCTGATTGACTTAGCTGTTCAAATAGTTTAGGATACAAAGATAAAGGCTGACCTAGCGATGTCTTTTAGTTGCGGAACTTAAGCACCTCATAAAGTTGTTCCTCCTGTCAACCCGCTATCTAATTCGGACTCCTTGTACAGCAAGTCTTTTATGGGTTTTCTGCACCACTGGGGATATTTATGACAGCTTCAGAAATCGCACGATTAATTATA
Source organism: Microcystis sp. M44BS1 (assembly GCF_020244875.1). Taxonomy (NCBI): domain Bacteria; kingdom Bacillati; phylum Cyanobacteriota; class Cyanophyceae; order Chroococcales; family Microcystaceae; genus Microcystis; species Microcystis sp. M44BS1. The sequence continues at coordinate 44,249 of NZ_JADBVM010000240.1, read as the reverse complement.
CGCATTGAAGAAACCGTTAATCCAGATAGTGAATATTACGGCAAGCTTGTCAAATGGTGGGAACAAGAGAAGGAACTTTGGCATTACGGAATTGGCTTATCAAATACACACTTCTTTAACATAGGAACGATAGAAGCTAAGGAACTGCAAATACTAAAACGACATGATATTATCGAACATCATATTATCGAACATCGCAATCTTGATATCAGAGGAGTTCCTGGGATTTATTCGCCCTTCGAAAGTGATGAGATTATTGAACGACTAAAGTATTCCTTAAGATGGTTGAATGATTTGCCAGAAAATTCATCGAAAAAAAAAATAAATGGCAAAGCTCTGGCTTTTCTGATATTCACTGATGACGAAGCTGGAACAGACAAAGATAGTGAACCAATTGATATAGATTTTGCCAGCTATCTGAAGCAGCAATCACCGCAACTTAAACATAATAAAATTAGAGATTTCTTCGAGAAAGGAAAAAATTGGGTATATATATTCTTGGTTATATTTGGGTTTTTGATAGTCGTTGCTATTGCTCTAATCGGTGAATTTGGAAGTGATAAACCCTGGATAAAAGGGCTGCTTTCAGTGCTGTTATTATCACTTAGTATATTCCTTGTAATCATCATATCAAACTGGATATCAAATTTTAAATGGTCTGGCTTCCAGAAAAAAAGTTTTTGGGATTGGTTACAATTATTGATTGTCCCTTTGATGTTAGCTTTTGGTGCTTTCTATTTAAATTATGCTTCTGAAACTAGAGACAAGCAAATAGCTAAAGAGGGAAAACAGCAAGAACTTTTAAAAGATTATTTCTCCAAGATGCAAACTTTAATTCTCGCAGAAAAAACGTTGCCAAAATCTAATAATAAGCCAACTGCCTCTCCATCGCTGGATCAAAATCAACCTAAATTGTCACCAGAGTCTCAAGCTATTGCCCGAGCTTTAACACTAGCTGTTTTAGATGAATTAGATGGCCCAAGAAAAGGGAAAGTTATCACTTATCTGGCTGAATCAAACTTGATAAACAAACCCAACCCAGAAATTAAATTAGATCGCGCTAATTTACAAGATATAGTATTACAAGATGTCGATATGAATGGAGTAAAAATTTACAAAGCCGATATGACAAGAGCTAATCTGACTGATGTAAAATTAACAAATGCAGACTTGACATTATCCATTTTTAGCTCGGCTACTCTACAAAGGGTAGATTTTTCAGGTGCTACTTTGAATTTGTCAAATTTCTACAATACTAAGCTTAAAAATATAAAAATTAGTACATCATCAAAATTCCAGAATGTTTGTTACAGTCAGGGAACTAAAAGAACTAAATTTGAAAATACAGAAGATGATAAAAATCAAATCACTTGGTTAAAATTAACCGATTTTAAAAACACTAACACTAATTCTAGGATTACCAAAACCGATAGATGGTGTAACCCAACTGAGCAATATCTAGGCAATTCTAAATAAACATTTAAAACTTGCAGCTAGAGATTTATAGCAGTTCTCACCCCTGTGTGGCACAGTTAAACCTTTGCTGATTAAGCTTTTCAACATCAATAATGTACCTCTCGCAAACAGGAAACGCTATATATGAAATATTACTACCGTTTAATTTTAACTATTTTAATGTTAAGTGTATGTCTTGCTCCCTTGGCATCTTCTCAAGATCAACCAGATTCAGCTTTTTCCTATGGAGTAGTTTATAGTTCAGAGCGGGACATTAAAAAAGCAAAAAATGAAACAGACCAACTTCCTCAAAGATTCCCACAATATCAAAAAGAAAATTATTTATTTAAGCGGAGAAACTGGTATGCAAGCGTTGTTTTATTTAAATCTAAAACTGATGCTGATGAATCAAGAAATATAATTGATAGTGAATATTCTCGAGGCTCTTTTGTCGTTAATCTTCAAGAGTGGTGTCGTCCCGACTGGAGGAAAAATAGAGCAGTTAAACTGGGTGTAAGTTATTATGACTGTAAGAGAGGAGAAATAATGGATGGCGGCCTAGGAGCCATTATAATTGATGCTCAATTAGATAGCTCCCAAAAGGCTCAAGATAAGATAGAAATACTCAAAGATAAGTTTAAAAAATTACAGCACAACTTAGCAATTTTTAAGAATGGAAAGTATTTCTATCCAGCCGTGATTAATTACAAGAATACGCAAGAGGCTAATCAGCAAATACCGCAAGTACCGCAAGAGATGAAGAATAAAGCTAAGGCAGTCAATATTAATCAGTGGTGTCCTCGTCGAGAGTTAAAACCAGTGGAAGACCCGAAAATTTACGATTACATAGAATGTAAGTGAGTGAATTACTGAATATTAACTTCGAGATATTGAGGTCGATAAGTACGAACGTAATTCAACACCTGGTCGAGATCCGCTCGGTTGGTCAGGGCGATACATCCTGATGTCCCGTCTTCGCCATTGGGTTTTTCAAAGGACGGATCGTAGTGAATGCCCAAAGCTGAACGATGAGTCCGAAACAAAGGCTGTATGGGGAGGAAACGATCTCCTGCTTCTGGAATTGTTCCTGGAACAGGCTCTCTGGCTACCCGATATTTCCCGTCTGGCAAGGGTGCTTCTGTCCCGGCTTGATGGCGATTATAATTCTGAGTATGCGCCCGTCCGGCGACGGTCATGTAAGCGGCGATTAACTGCCCGTTACCGTAAAGGCTGAGTTGGTAAAGTGGATTGCCTAGCTTATTGGTCAATCCTGTGGGGGTTAGTGTCATGTAATTGTCCGGCGTAGTTGAGGCCGTTTCAGGACTACAGACAACGAAAGCGAGACACAGGAGAAAAAGCAGCGCTAATTGCTTAAGCGGATTTGGGCCGCGACAACGATTCTTGAAAAATTCCGCCATATCGTTTAAAACTTTTAGCATATAATGATTTTATTTTCAGGCCACTTTCGGTAATAGAATCGTGACAGTGATTCCATTACAGGAGATACTAGCAATTTCGATCGAGCCTCCGTGTAGTTCCACGCATTTCTGCGCTACCACCAAACCCAACCCTTTCCCAGGGAGGTGACGGACATTTTTATATAACTGTTTTTGATCTTCTCTGCTTGGAGAAATTGCGATAAAATTAACGAGCATAACGATCAATAAAAAAATTTTATGGTTGTGACTGTTAATAATTCCCTGACACTAAGGGAATTTCTACAATTACCAGAAACTAAACCCGCCAAGGAATTTATTGACGGTCAAATTATTCCTAAACCCATGCCCCAAGGTAAACGTAGCACTATTCAAGGTGATTTAGTTCCAGCGATTAACGCTAGTCTAAAACCCCAACGAATTGCCCGTGCCTATCCCGAATTGCGTTGTACTTTTGGCAGTCGTTCTCTAGTTCCTGATGTTTCAGTTTTTCTCTGGGAAAATATTCCCCGCGATGGCGAGGGAAAAGTATTAAATAATTTTGCGATCGCTCCTGACTGGTTAATTGAAATTCTCTCTCCAGATCAAAATCAGACTAAAGTTGTTAAAAATATTCTTTATTGTCTAGATCACGGCACTCAAATGGGTTGGTTAATCGATCCAGAAGAAGAAATTATCTTTGTTTATTTTAGTGATCGAACTATCGCTATTTTTGAATCAGAAAATGCTCTTTTACCCGTCCCCGCTTTTGCTACGAATTTTCAAATCACCCTCGGTCAATTATTTGACTGGTTAAGAGGTTAACTGATAACTGATAACTGATTACTGTTTAGGTGACACTTTGAAACAATTGGGGCCAATCGAGATTGGGTGCGTCTGAGGGGGCAACAATTTCGAGAATTTTATTGTTAGCGGCGGGATAAAATAAGGATTCTACGCAAACCGAGGCCACTTTTGTGCGGGGAATATTGCCCTCAGAAAGGGTATCTGCGGATGACATTTTAATTGCATTAAGATTATCATCGTTTTTAAGGCCGCCGGGGCGCACAATCGTGTAGGTTAAGCCACTATTGATTAAATAGTCCTCCGCTTGTTTTTTCCAGAATAAAATTAACCAAAAGAGATTGAGGGGATGGAAAAAGTTAGATACACAGAGGGAAGTAACGAGAACAAAATGCTCGATTCCTTTCTTTTTTGCGGCATCGATGAGATTTTTAGTTCCCAAGTAGTCCACTAACAAAGGTTCCGTGGGATTAAAACTCGGTCTGGCTCCCGTGGCGCATAGCAAAACGCTACAATCAGCGATGAGTGCCTCTAACTTATCGGCCTGTTGCACATCTCCGACGACGATTTCTACCCCTGCGGGCAAAATTTCCGCCGCTTTCTCTGGGTTTCTCACCAAAGCGCGGACGGGAATCTGACGTTCGACTAATTGGGCAACAATTCGCCGTCCCGTTTCCCCCGTGGCTCCTGCTACAAATGCTTTCATCGCTTCTTGACCTAATAGTTTTTAACAATACGTTACACTAATCTCGATTCTACAAATTTCCCTGATCCTTTGGCGGTTAATCCCCAAATGTTTCTAGTACTATCATTTGCCAGGTTTATAAGTCATGCAGCGTCCCCTCATTAACTCCCTAGCTCGCGAATCTGTAGAAGTCAAAGAAGACAATCAATTTCTCGGTTTTCAAACCCGTTTTGCCGGAGCCATGGATATGTATAGCAATCAGGACAAGGTTGCCGATTATCTGGGCGCTCACGAAGGTTGGTTTTGTCGTTGTGCCGAACCGATGAAAACTCTGCCCTTCGGTGAGAATGGTTATATTATCACCATCGGTAAATATGGAGCTTTTGGCTATGAACTGGAGCCGAAAATCGCTGTGGTTCTGGAACTTCCCGTCAATGGAGTCTATCATACTCGCAGTGTCCCCATTCCCGATCAACCGTTTTTGGGCTATCTAGTGGATTATCAGGCAATTATGAAACTAGAGGAAATGCCGCTATCTTCTCCTAGTCGGGAAATTGAGGCAATTTTTCGGCAACAGGGACGGGATATTCCGGCGGTTATCACCCAAGTCACCTGGGAACTGCGTATGGATGTTATGGTTAAGTTTCCCAAGTTTATTTATAAGATTCCCCGTCCCATTCTCCAAAAAACCGGTGATAAACTGTTGACGCAAATTGTTCGCCAAGTTTCCCCCCGCTTAACCTACAAAGTTCAAGAGGATTTTCACTCTAGCTTCAATTTACCCCTACCCCCTGCCTCCAGTCGTCTTTTCTATCGTCTCGACTCCTGCGAGGGTGGGTTACTTGCCTAGGGTTTGGGGGGTCTGTCAACAGTAAGCAGTAGAGCTTGCTGATGGGAAAGCAAGGAAAAATAAAGATTTGCTAACGGTGCTGGTCAGTCTAAGCTAGAATTATTAAGAAATGTTTACCCGTAAAAATAAACCTAAGACTACTTCAATATTTTATGTCTCTGCCTATCCGTAACGTTGCTATCATTGCTCACGTTGACCACGGGAAAACCACCCTCGTCGATGCACTCCTCAAACAGTCGGGGATCTTTCGAGAAGGGGAAGATGTACCCACCTGCGTCATGGATTCCAATGACCTCGAAAGAGAACGCGGTATCACCATTCTGGCCAAAAACACCGCCGTTCGTTACCAAGACACCCTGATTAACATCGTCGATACTCCCGGTCACGCCGACTTTGGTGGCGAAGTGGAACGGGTTTTAGGTATGGTGGACGGTTGTATCCTGATTGTCGATGCTAACGAGGGGCCGATGCCCCAAACCCGTTTTGTGCTGAAAAAAGCCCTAGAAAAGGGATTAAGACCGATTGTCGTGGTCAATAAAATCGATCGCCCTAACGTGGATCCTAACCTAGCCGTGGACAAAGTTTTCGATCTGTTTGTGGAACTGGGTGCCGATGACGACCAATGTGATTTTACTACTCTGTTCGCTTCCGGGATGCAAGGATTCGCCAAAGAAAGCCTCGAAGACGAAGACAAAGATATGCAGCCCCTGTTTGAGGCGATTTTACACCACGTTCCACCACCGGCCGGGGACATTAACAAACCCCTACAGTTGCAAGTAACCACCCTCGATTACTCGGAATACTTAGGACGCATCGTTATCGGCCGCATCCATAACGGCGTAATTAAAGCCGGTCAACAGGCTGCTTTAGTAAAGGATACGGGCGCAATTGTCAAGGGTAAAATAACAAAACTTCTTGGTTTTGAAGGCCTCAAACGGGTGGAACTAAACGAGTCCAGCGCTGGTAATATCGTCGCTGTGGCTGGTTTTGCCGACGCTAACATCGGGGAAACGGTAACTTTAGCCGATGACCCGCAAGCTTTACCCCTAATTAAAGTCGATGAACCGACCCTACAAATGACCTTCTCGGTTAACGATTCTCCCTTTGCCGGTCAGGAAGGCACTTTTGTCACCTCGCGGCAAATTCGCGATCGTCTGATGCGAGAATTAGAAACTAACGTCGCTCTGCGGGTGGAAGAAAGTGATTCTGCCGAGAAATTCCTAGTTTCGGGACGGGGAGAACTGCATTTAGGCATTCTCATCGAAACCATGCGTCGGGAAGGCTACGAATTCCAAGTATCGCAGCCGCAGGTTATCTATCGGGAAATAAACGGTCAACCCTGCGAACCCTACGAATACCTCGTTTTAGATGTACCCGAAGAAGCGGTAGGTTCCAGTATCGAACGTCTCGGCCAACGGAAAGGGGAAATGCAGGATATGCAGACGGGCAGCAATGGCCGTACTCAATTGGAATTCGTGATTCCGGCCCGGGGTTTAATCGGTTTCCGGGGGGAATTTATCCGTCTGAGTCGCGGTGAGGGGATTATGAACCATAGTTTTCTCGAATATCGTCCTTTTTCCGGGGAATTAGCCACCCGTTACAATGGCGTGATTACTGCCTTTGAGGAAGGAGTGGCCACTTTCTACTCCCTCAAAAACGCCGAGGACCGGGGGGTATTCTTTATTACTCCGGGGACAAAAGTGTATAAAAACATGATTATCGGCGAAAGTAACCGGCCCCAAGACGTGGAGATCAATATCTGTAAAACTAAACAGTTAACTAACCATCGTTCCGCCACCGGGGATGAATTGGTTCAGTTACAATCCCCCGTGGATATGAGTCTCGAACGCGCCCTCGAATACATTGGACCAGATGAGTTGGTAGAAATTACCCCGAAATCGATCCGTCTGCGTAAATTACCGGTGAAAAAGTTAGCCAAACGTTAATCGGTTTTGACAAAATCTGGCGGCAATTTGGCCATGGCAATTGCCGCTAAAAGGGGCCGCAACGACTGGAAGATGATCGGTAATTGGTTAAGATTGAGATCTAACAAAGAAATCCACTCAGATTTTCAACAAAACTGAGATGATAGAAAAAAGTGCCTTGAGTTTGAGGGTAAAGAATCTGCTGTGAGCTATTCTGCTACTTTGATGCGACATCCGATGTTTCCCGCCGCGTCGGACAGCAATCGTCTGCGTCTCTTTTCGGGATCCGCTAATGTATCTCTTGCCCAAGAGGTGGCCCGTTATCTGGGTATGGATGTGGGACCGATGATTCGTAAACGTTTCGCCGATGGTGAATTGTACATCCAGATTCAGGAATCGATCCGCGGCTGTGATGTCTATTTAATTCAACCCTGTTGCAATCCCGTCAACGATCATTTGATGGAATTGTTGATCATGATTGATGCCTGTCGTCGTGCTTCTGCCCGACAAATTACCGCCGTAATTCCCTATTATGGTTATGCTCGCGCCGATCGCAAAACCGCCGGACGGGAATCGATCGCAGCTAAACTGGTGGCTAATCTAATCACGGAAGCGGGGGCAAGTCGCGTGTTGGCCATGGATTTGCATTCGGCCCAAATTCAAGGTTATTTCGATATTCCCTTCGATCACGTTTACGGTTCCCCAGTGGTGGTGGACTATCTTCTCAGTAAAAAATTACCCGATATCGTCGTGGTTTCTCCCGATGTGGGTGGGGTGGCTAGGGCGCGGGCTTTTGCCAAAAAACTCGATGATGCACCCCTGGCAATTATTGACAAACGCCGGCAAACCCATAATGTGGCGGAAGTGATGAACTTGATCGGCGATGTTAAGGATAAAACGGCGGTTTTAGTCGATGATATGATCGATACGGCCGGTACGATCGCTCAAGGGGCGCAGTTACTGAAAGATAAGGGGGCGCGACAGGTTTATGCTTGTGCCACCCATCCGGTTTTTTCCGGTCCTGCGATCGAGCGTTTATCCAGTGGCATAGTCGAGGAGGTGATCGTTACTAACACGATTCCCGTGCCGCAAGAACATTTTTTCCCGCAACTAAAAGTCTTGCCGGTTGCCCCGATTCTGGGTGAGGCAATATGGCGCATCCATGAGGACAATTCCGTGAGTAATATGTTCAAATAGATGCTTGAATCCCCCTAGTTTTAGGGGGAATTTTTATATTTAGCCCTTTTCTGTGGAAATGGGGTGGGTTAATGGCAGTATCAACCACTCCATCTGGCTGAGAGAGGGGGAAGGTGTAGAGAGAGAATCGATCGGAAAATTAAATATAGCAATTCTTAAACTTCACTGGTTATTTCACAGTCTTGCCGTACAATGGAGATACAGAACAGTTCTTCCGATAGTTATTGTGTTCTGAGTGGGTGGGTGGAATTAAATATAAGATGAACGTAGGTTGGGTTGAAGCATGAAACCCAACGCCTGCATGGGTTACGCTACCGCTAACCCATCCTACAAATAATTGTGCCTCCCTACTTATTAGCTAAAAACGCTTAATACAGGAGATAAATAGCCTAAAATGTCCAAAGTGGTCGATATTAACAATCCACTGATCGATCCAACTCCTCCAGAGGTTCACTTAACTAATGCACCTCTAGTGTGTGTGCTTGGACAAGTACGGTTCCCACAAATTCTGGCCGTTGAGGATAAGAAATTTGTGACTCCATTTCAGGAAGCTATTAGAACAAAGTATCCTAAGTTACGGCAGGAACGAACTTATCAATTAACTTTTGATAATCAAGAAAAAGATGCCGTCAGATCTCAAGCTGAGGCTATCTGGCGATTTACAGATGCCAATAATCATTGGCGAGTCTCATTAGCATCTAATTTTGTAGCCTTAGACACATCAAAGTATGTCAGTCGTCAGGACTTTTTAGAGCGAATGAGAGAAGTTTTAACTGCGGTTAATGAACATATTCAACCCAACCTTGTTGAGCGAATCGGTATTAGATATGTTGATCGTATTGAGGGTATTGATGTAGGGAATATTTCTAATTTAGTCAGATCAGAACTGATAAATATTACAGCGTCAACATTTCAAGAATATATTCTTCAAAGTTATAATGAATCTCTGTTTCAGTTACCTAATACCCAAGAGACACTTTTAGCACGATGGGGATTGATTCCGGGTAACACTACTTTTGATCCAAATGTCCTTGAACCGATTGATCAACCGAGTTGGTTTCTTGATTTAGATATGTCTATTTCAGAGAATCAAGAATTTGACGTTGAAAAAATTTTAGAGGATGCAAAACGATTTTCTGAAAGAATTTATACTTTTTTCCGATGGTCAGTAACCGAAGAATTTCTAAGACGCTTTGGAGGTGAACAATGAGTAACTCAGTGCTTGAACGTTCAAATACTTTTGGCCCAATCAATCCTCAAAAACGATTTAGAATGTTTGCTGGTATTGCGGAATCCAGTACCATTAGCTCTGGTAGTCTTGCCACTCAAAAGTTACTAGCGATTTCAGAAAGAACTAATAGCGGAATAGTTATTCCGAAGCACAATCCTCATCTTTTTCAAGATAGTCAAAAAGCGATTAATGAACTAAGAAAAACCAGTGGACTGACCTGGGAGCAAGTTGCCAAACTATTTGATGTTTCACGTCGAAGCATTCATTTTTGGGCAAGTGGACAGCCTCTAGCTAGTGACAATGAGGAGAAATTAAATAGATTACTGGGAGTGATTAGATATATTGATCGAGGAAGTGCAAGTCTTAACCGTAAGTTATTATTGAATCCTAATGCTGATGGGGAACTGCCTTTAGACCAATTAAGAGCAGGAGAATATGATAAAGTAAGAGAGAATCTTGGGCGTGGTAATCCACCCAAAAGACCGCAATTAACACCCTTGTCTGAGGAGGAGAGTGAGCTTCGTAGGCCTTTACCACCGGAGATATTAATTGATGCTTTACAAGATTCTATTCATCATGATGTTGGACGTTCTAGACCTGCTAAAACATTGAGGAGTGGTCAAAATCGCAGTGGAAAGCAAACAGATTGATCTCATTAACAATGAGTTACACAAATGGTGTCAAGGGGATTTTGTTTTAGGAGAACAGTGGTTTGTTCATCGATTTAATCCTCAATTTCCTCTTACACCTGATTCTACAAAGCAAGATGCTGAAGAAAATGATCTTGTAGAATCGGAAGTAAAAGGTCTAGTTGTTGTTACACAAACTTGCGATATTGTCCGTTCTTGTTGTAAACGTCCTTTTTTAGAAGTTGTTCCTCTGGTAGAAATTGAAGCTGAACAAATTAGTGAGATAAAAAAAGGCAGACGACCTCAATACGCTTACATTGAAGGAGTTGCCAAACTAAACTTAGTAGCTGATCTCGATAGGGTAATGACAGTCGAAAAAGCATTAATCTTACAATGGAATCGTCAACAGGGTTGTGTAACTGATCAAGAAAAAAGACTCTTAACACAAGCGATAGCAAGAAAAAGAATCCGTTTTGCTTTTCCAGATGATTTTATTCAATTTGTCAGTAAACTTCAAAAACGGATGCAAGATAAGCATACTAAACAAAGTGATGAAGGGGAAGCCTTACGAGCTTTGCGAGAAATTAGAGTTAGTGCAAGACCTTCGTGGAATGATGAAAATCCTGAACTTATGTTTTATTTTATTCGTGAAGAAGAACAAGACGACTATAATGGCATTGGATGGGACAAATGGCTAGACAAGTGGTTAAATTTATTACCTAAATCTGGACGTTTTCAGTCTGATGGTTTAGTAGTAAGCTTAGAAGATATGACCGCAAAAGATTATGTTGACAGTGATCCACTGGATCTTGATCATTTGTCTATGGCCCAAAGCAATATTGAAAAGTTAGATTTATAGAAAACTAGAATTAAAACAATTTTCCAAATATTGTCGCAATTCTGATACTGGTCAGATACAAAGTCTCCAGTTTTAGGGAAGAGGGAGAAACAAGCTGATGGCTAAAAAACTGATAACTGATATTAGTTACTGTACCTCATAATACTGAAAAATCTCTAGTCATTTCGATCGGGATTGAGAAGACCAATATTAGACCAGTGGAGACTTTCACCAGTCGAGAATGTCTAGAATTTATTGAAAATGACTAAATTTTCTTGACATTAATTCCGATTTGTGGCAGCGTCGGGGTTGTCAAGTCCTCCCAGACGATTGAAGGGCCAAAAACGCACCACGGCGCGACCGATTAAGTTTTCCCGAGGAACGAAGCCCCAAGCGTGGGAATCATAACTATTATTGCGATTATCGCCCAAAACCAGATACTGATCGGGGGGAACTGTCACCGGTCCGAAAGTATAATTAGGTTCTTCGGCGATATATTTTTCCGCTAAAACTTTACCGTTGACGTAAACTAAACCGTTTTTGACTTCCACCTTATCCCCCGGCAGTCCAATCACCCGTTTAATAAAAGCATCGTGAAAATTTTGAGCTTTTAGAGCGGCTGTCGGACTAAAAACCACTATATCACCCCGTTCTGGCTTATGAAAATGATAGCTAACTTTCTCGATAATTAGGCGATCGTTAATCTGGAGAGTGGGTTCCATGGAAGAAGAGGGAATATAACGGGCCTCGGCCACAAAAGTGCGGATGCCAAAAGCCAAAATTCCAGCCGTGACAATGGTTTTAACTGCTTCTAGCCAAGGATTTTCTTGGGGTACGGGAGGGGGAGAAGGTTTTTCTGATTTATGGTTCAAGCTTTCAGCCATAGAATTTAAACTTTTGAGAAGGATTAAGCTAATGCGCTCTTTAATGTTCTAGTTTAGTGATAGTAGCAGCGTAGATAATATTTTAAGACAATTTTCCCACATATACTGGATCACTGTTAATTTGTCAACGCCGCATCCTGCTGCCTGAAGGGGAATTTCCTCGGGGGTAGAAAAAGGCAATGCAGTCCCTCAAAAAGGCAAGTTTTTCGCCGCTATTAGAGGAAAAACGTTAAATTCGAGGATTGAAGCCCTAATCTCCCTTAAAAGTCTCTTCTCCGTCACTACTTAGACCTATGTTTGCACAAATTCCCGAACGATCAATGCACTATCTGCGATGGGTTGTTACCATCGCTTGGTTAATTCTGATATTTTCTCTGTTTTTTGACCCGATTTCGGCACAATTAACCGATCCTAATAATCTTGCTAGTCCCCTGAGAGTTGCTCGCAATGTGTGCATTAAAGTCCAGGGAGTTTGCCTACCCCAATCCTCCTATCAGTTAGCTGCGCCGATTTTTTGGGGAATAGTGGTTCCTAGTAGCATTTTTATCTTATTAGTATTCGGTCACGAACTCTGGCGGCGTATCTGTCCTTTATCCTTTCTTTCTCAAATACCGCGCGCTTTGGGTAAACAGCGTCAGAAAAAATACACCGATAAATCGGGGAAAGTCCGCTATGAAATCTATAAAGTGCCGAAAAACTCTTGGTTAGCCCGGAATTATCTCTATCTACAATTAAGTCTGTTATTTTTGGGTTTATGCGGACGGATTCTCTTTGATAATTCCGATCGCTTAGTCTTGGGTAGCTTTTTAATCTTTACTATTCTAGCGGCCATCTTTGTGGGTTATTGGTATGGGGGCAAATCTTGGTGTAACTACTTCTGTCCCATGAGTCCAGTGGAAAGGATTTACTGTGAACCGAGGGGTTTACTGAATAGCACCGCTCATGAAGACAGTCGCGGTGGGATTACTCAATCTATGTGTCGTATTGTCCATGAAGATGGTAGCGAACAAAGTGCCTGTGTTGCCTGTCAGAGTCCCTGTATCGATATCGATGCGGAAAGAGCCTATTGGGACGGGATTACTAAAAGCGATCGCCAATGGCTTTATTACGGTTATTTTGGCTTAGTTTTTGGCTATTTTATCTATTATTATCTATATGCTGGCAATTGGGACTATTATTTCTCTGGAGCTTGGGCGCACGACGAAAATCAGCTAGAATCCCTCTTTAAACCGGGTTTTTATCTTGCAGGTCAGGCAATTGCGATTCCGGAGTTGGTAGCTGTCCCCTTAACTTTGGCAATCTGCACTTTTTTGGGTTACTTTCTCGGTAAAAAAGTTGAAAATGCCTATAAAGTCTATAGAATTCGCCAAAAGTCGCCCTTATCGACAGAAATTATCCGTCACCGCGTCTTTACTGTCGGAACTTTTCTGATTTTCAATTTCTTCCTTATTTTCGGTGGTCGTCCTTTTATTAATCTTTTGCCAAAATTTTGGCATTATTTCGCTAGTATTTTAGCGGCTGTTTTGAGTAGTTTATGGTTATATCGCACCTGGACAAGGAATCCGGGTCTTTACCAACGGGAAGGACTAGCGGGAAGATTGCGTAAACAGTTGGGTAAACTGGGTCTCGATACAGCTAAATATCTTGATCGGCGATCGCTGGAAACTTTGGATGCGGATGAGGTGTATGTGTTGGCCAAGATACTGCCGGATTTCACCCACCAGAAGTGTTTAAAAGCCTATAAAGCCGTGTTAAAAGAGGCTTTGGAGCAGGGATATACTGACTTCGGCCACAGCCTCGAAATCCTGCAACAAATGCGTTTAGAGTTAACGATTACTGATGCGGAACATCAGGCAATTTTAACAGAGTTGGGTGTGGAATCGGCCGAACTTCTCGATCCGGAAAAGCAGTATAGTCGCGAGGATTGGTTGCGTTTGCAGAGTTATCGCGATGCTTTGTTAGAAAGTTTGTTGGTGACTTGGAAAAAAGACCCCGATCGCCAGGTGGGATCGGAATTGCTGGAAGTGTTAACCGGTAAGAGTTCCAGGGAGGCGATCGAGCATTTATTGACGGAATTGCCGGCCGCAGAAACCGAAACTGTCAAGTCTTTGCGTCGCCAGTACGGAGTTACTGGTCAGGAGGAGGAAACGATTCTCCATCGTCCTCTGGCCCATCAATTATGGCAGAATATCGCCCGCGCTTTTCAGGTCTTCGATCGTCTATCTTTTAGTAGTGAGAGCGATCTTGATCAACAGGAAAGAATTTTATTAGAAAGATTCCAGCTATTCGATAGTGATGGTTCGGGACAAATTAGCCTTGAGGAGTTAAAAGCTTGTCTTCAGGCGATCGAACCGAGGGTGACAGACAAGGAAATCGAAGCTATGTTACAGCAGGCCGATACAGGTTGCAATAATCTGATTAGTTTTCAGGAATTTCGCAACCTACTCCACCAATTCCACAAATAAACTGTCTTGGCTAAGGAGTCTTTATTTTCCCTGACTCCTTTAATTCTCTCAAAAAATAGCTGTTCGCAGGCAGGCACGGATTCCCATTATACTAGAAAGTATAAGTCAAGTTGAGGGATTTTGTCAAGCTTTTTTGAGAAAAAATTTCGAGGTTTTGCTGAACTGTATGAGGGTAAATCCGATAGGGACTATAGAGAGGGAGATTTAATAGCAAAATGTAGTATATTTGTTTCTATTTCAGTTATGGTTTCTGGAAATCGCTGATTGTTAAAATTGATCTGCTCGGAATATAGATGATAGGCTGTATTGTAAAAGTTACCTAAAATGTCGGATGAATGCCCCCGCTAGATTTTTCGACAAGATAAGTAGTCGTGCAAAATTAATTTCCTAGTCGAGACAGGAGACAGGAGACTCCGAGACAGGAGACGGGAGACGGGAGAAGGGAGACAGCTATTAGGGATCGGATTTGAGTTTTCAGTTCACTGTTTCCTCACACCAGAAGTCTGACGGAGTAGTGGCTTAGATGTGTAATTAATTTTGCTTAGGTACTTACTCACCTTTGCGGGGGATGAAATCCGACCAGGATATTAACTGCGAAGCACGATTTTAATACTACCATCTGTGGGTAAACTGTGTTATAATTAAACTATCCAATGGTCGAGGATTAATCAATGCTAGTCGTAGAAGCCAAGTTAAAAAACGGGACACCAGAACAATACCAAAAACTTGATGAAGCTATTAGAACTTCTCAGTTTGTACGTAACTCTTGTGTTCGTTATTGGATGGACAATAAGGGGACAACCCGTAATGATCTTCAAAAGCTTTGTGCTGTACTAGCAGACAATAAAGAGACACCATGGGTAAATAAATTAAACTCTCAAGCTCGTCAATCGGCTGCTGATAGAGCCTGGCAATCAATTAGTCGATTTTATCATAATTGTCATGCCAAGATACCAGGTAAAAAGGGTTTTCCCCGATTTAAAAAGCATAGTCGTTCTGTTGAATACAAATTAACGGGCTACAAACTATCTGATGACCGACGTAAAATCAGATTTACCGATGGCTTTAAAGCAGGAGAATTTGATTTATGGTGTAGTCAAAAGACATTAGTTTATTATTCAGAACAACAGATTAAACGGGTAAGAGTTGTTAGACGTGCTGACGGTTATTATTGCCAGTTTTTGATTGACGTAGAACGGCAAGAATACCATAAACCAACGGGACAAATAACAGGAATTGACTTAGGGTTAAAGGAATTTTATACCGATGCCCAAGGCAATACTGTAGAGAATCCACGTTATTTAAGAAAGTCAGAAAAACGACTGAAAAAAGCACAAAGGAGATTATCCAAAAAGTTTCGTCAAGGAAAGAAACAGTCTAAAAACTATCACAAGCAACGGATAAAAGTAGCTAAACTTCACTTGAAAGTATCAAGACAACGTAAAGACAAAGCAATTAAAGACGCTTTGGCGTTAGTCCAGTCTAATGATCTGGTAGTCTATGAGGCTTTAAAGGTAAGAAACTTAGTCAAAAACCGTAAGCTTGCCAAGTCGATTAGTGATGCTTCTTGGTATCAATTCACTGAATGGTTGAATTATTTTGCCAAGATTTATCGGATTGTTTGTGTTGCTGTTCCTCCCCATTTCACTAGCCAAGATTGTTCAGTTTGTGGGACGAGAGTTCAAAAAACATTAAGCACTAGAACTCATCAATGCCCCAATTGTAAAACAGTCTTAGATAGGGATCATAATGCAGCAATAAATATTCTTAAAAAAGGGTTGCAATATTTGGGAAATCATCTCAACGGTACTGTTGGGCAAACAGAAACCGACCCAAACGCCTTGGGAGAGTCCGGCCTCTGGATTCTTAATGGAGACATTGAGAATCTAAGCTGTCTCGTTGAACAAGGAATTTCCGATAGTGATAGGTCAAGAATCCCCCGTCACAGCGTAGCTTGACGGTGGGAGTATGTCAAGAAGGATAAAAGCAATAAATATGCTGGGTGTTAAAGGGGAGGACACTGGAATTCGGCAGTTTTTGAATTGTCCTAGGGTGAGATGACATCTGGGGTGATGAATCTCTTGAAAATTATCAGGATCGTAATCAAATCTAATCGGTACAGCTACAATATTTTTGGCGATAATATCGGCAAATATCTCGTCTTCTTCATATAGTTCTGGCTCATTTTGAAAAGATTCTAAATAAGGGGATGAGAAGAAAGCTAGTCTATGGGATAATAACTGCGATCCTTGGAAGCGATAAAGTAATTGAATCAAGGCTCCATCAATCATTTTAATATTATAATTCTTCCCGCGATCAAGCTCATCATAAATATCTTGATAGGCAACATTTTTTAGGGCAATGGATAAGTCGGAACTATTGGCATAGCTAATCTCAGAAATATTTTGACTCAATTTATTCAAAGTCGGAAAGTTCTGCTGACTTGATAATCCTACTTCTATCAATTTAGCCGTTAAATTTTTAACATCTTTAAAGATATTCTGAACATTAAGCATTTCTAGACGATTCTTCTAGTATTTTTATTTCATCTGCTGAAAATCGTATTTCACCCCGTTTAGCCTTAGCTAATATTGCTTGCTTTTCCCTGTCATTTTTATCTCTCTTGGTATTAAGAGTATCTCGATAAACCTTCTTCATTTGTTGAAGTTCTTCTGGGGTTGGATAGGTAAACTCAAGAGCAAAATTTCTCGATTTAATTTCCTGAAATTCCGTCTCTAAAGCTTGCATATTTGCTCCATAACCAATAACTCTTAACCAAGCTTTACTTCTAGTCATCGCTGTAAATAAAATATTGCGTTTACTAGCAATTTCTGATGGTGAACCAGAGAAACCTTCTTGAGCGTTAATGAAATAAACCATTGCCGCTTCATTGCCTTTTGCACGATAAATCTGTGTAAAAGCAATCGAGTTTTCTTGAAAAAACTCATCGGGAGAAGATGTGCTGCCTGCTAAATGAGAATTAATATTTTTTGTAAATAACATTTCTCTAGCTTTTCCAAAAACGTTGCGAGCATTTTTAGGTATTGGATGGATAACCATAATATCTTGGCATCTTAATTCATCTTCGTTGAGATTCTTTGCAATTTGTTCCACTAGCCATTCAAATTGCTCCTGGTTGTTATCGAAAGATTTAAAGTTGATAATATCATCGATAGAAGAATGTTCTTCAAGGAATTTAGGACTGGTTTTGGGGGTTCTAATCAGTTTAACAAATTCTCCTGATTTTAATTCTCCTTCTTCAACCTCATAACCAATATCTTGCCATAATTGACGATTATCAAACATTTGAATTAGTCCCTGTGGATAATAAACTCCAAAACCTAGAGCATGAGCAGAGGAAAGAATAGGACGAGAATTTCTGTAACAAGTATTTAAAACCACATCTTGTTGGGGTTCGCTGGGTAAATTCTCCAATTTAACTCTAGGATTACCATGGTTATCATTTCCAAAAATAACTTCGGGAGAATCCATGACTTTACTATTTAAGCTTTGCAACTCATCATAGGCATAAACTAAACGTTTATCATCTTTCAAGATTTCATAGCAGAGTCTTAAGAAGTCTTGAGGAAAATCTTGGGCTTCATCAATTAAAATAAGATCATAATATTGATGAAATTTTTTAATCTCTTGCAAGGCTTTTTGACAGGCAAACTCAAAAGGTTCTTCATCCGAATATGTTAGGTTGTCTGCTTGACTAAAATCTAAATATTCAATATTATGTCGTTTACATAGCTCATAATAAATTCCTTCTATCTTAGGACTCCCCCAAGCGTGAATAATTTTTACTTTTTCCCAGTCTGGTTCGGAATTTTTATGCTCATAACTAAACCGAGTAATTAAATCTTTGTATTGATCCTTTAACGAGCGTGTATAGAAGGTAACAGCAATATTCCAATCGGGATGAGTTGCATGAAGATAAGCTACTTTCAGCGCTAAGACAATTGTTTTTCCCGAACCAGCTAAACCTCTAATTCTTTGTACACCTTTAGTCGTTTCTAAAACAGCCTTATTTTGAGTTTCATCAAGATTAGCGATAGAATCTTCTAAGTTTTTTAACTTTGCTCCCCTAGAATCCGGTTTAACGACATAATTGCGAGCGTCTTTTTTTCTAATGGTTGTAACAGCTTGTATAACTGAGTTGACTTTCTCGAAATATTCAGAATCATTGCCTTGATATTTCTCGATAAAATCATCAAGATCTTTATCTTTAATAAGAACAGGATATTCCTCTAGGTTAATTCCTTCTGGATAATTATTCCAAATCGGTGCATAGGTGGCAACAGAAATGTTAACCATTAGCTTTCTTTTTTGAACAAGCTCTTTATAAGACAGCAGTTTTGCTTCTAACTTGGTTATGCTCTCGTCTTGAGTACCTTCAATATCCAAATCATAATTTTTTCCCTCATCAATATTAAAAATAATAACCCCTTGCTGACGAGAGACTAATAGAGCATCAATTTGATATCCTCCTTGGGGAGTTCCAATAATAGGATAGCCGATATACAATGTTCCCTCTAGATCTGTTCTTTCCTCAAAATATTTAGCTAATCTTTGAGAAGATACAGGTTTAGCTGAAGAACCGCGAATAACGTTAACCATAATTTTTACCTCGGGAGTTCTTTTAGCAGAATCATTAGATGCCTATTGATTCTTGAGGAGGGCAACAAAATTACTATAGCATTTTTTCAACCATCAAGTCATGTTATGATTATGGTTTAATCCTCAGTTTTGACCTACAGCCATAAATATAGATATTAAGTAGGGAGGCACAATTATTTGTAGGATGGGTTAGCGGTAGCGTAACATGAGCGGGCGTTGGGTTTCATGCTTCAACCCAACCTACGTTCTTTTTTCTATTTGTCCATCTACGCTTCACAATAAACCGCGATAGCGGATAAAAACGAGGATTACTGCCCAGGAACCTAAAGCTACTTTAACGGCGACTAAAATGTTTAGTATCGGTAAAATGCCGCCACTAAATAGCGCCCCTAATTCCCCGTGGGGTAACTCAAATCCTGAGAGAGTAATGGCGGCTAAAACAATAAAAACTAAGACGGAAATTTTCTCCCATGTTGCCGCTTGCCAACGGCGATAAATTGCTTGCATCCATTCGGGAGACGAGGTAATTGCTATTAAACCAATTGCCGTACCTCCGGCGACTCCGGCGGCAAAACCTCCCCCCGGACTTAAATGGCCGCGGATAGCTAATTCAATGCCCACTAAAGCGGCAATTGTTGACCCTAAACGGGCTAAAATAATTGAAGGTTGGTCAGTAAATTGATGGATTTTACTGGCGGGTTTTTCAGTGGCTAAAAGAAAATTTGCCCCCATAATCGCAATAGTAAAAACAACCACTTCATAGATGGTATCGTAAAGACGATTACGAAAAATAACCACCGAAACCGCATTAGGAACACCACCGTCGCGCACTAGGGATTCAACAATTTCTAAGGATGATATAGAGGAAGCAGTATTGGGAATAATTACCATTTTGACAGCGAAGGCAATGGCGGCTAGAGTATAAATCCATTTCATTAGTGTTTCTCCTCTAATTTTGGGGTTTCAATACAGGTTAAAATCGTGTTTGCTGCCGTTAATTCATTTTTAAAAATATCGTAGAGATAGGGTAATCTAATTGTGGTTTCGTAGGGGATGGTTTCTGGATTGTCTTGACGGATACAGACGGCATGAACATCCTTATCCATAAGTGCCTGTTGCAAAGCTTGTTTATCACTATAGGCAACTAATTCTAAACGCATAAAACGTTTACTTAAAACCGTTTGTAGTTGAGTTTTTAACTGTTCTAAAACTGTATCGGTTTCCTCGGCAATTACTCCTAAACGCATCACTAAAGAGGAACGAATCGCCACTGCGTAGAGAGTTACAGCTAACATGGTTCCCATCAAAGCTTCGGTTAAAGATACATCTGCCGCCCCTAATAAAGCATAAACTAAGGCTGCTATTGCCCCTAAAACCCCGCGAATTACTAAAGCTTGGTAGGGATTAGATTGTAACATCACCATCGCCGCAGTTAAAGGCAAGAGGGCAACAATAACATAGAGATAACTTTCATTCATCTTTAATTTTACTCTCGATCGCTAGAAGTATAAGCTAAAACGTAGCCTAACATGGTGTTCCAAATTGCTAGGGAAATTATTGCCAATAATAATAAAGGCCAATTGTGGGGAACTTTCAAAAGTAGCCCGAAAATAATCGCCATGGAACCCAAAGTATCAGCGACAGATAGACCGTGTAATTTATATAATACCGAGCGCTTGTCTAAAAGATGCGCCGTTCCCCAAAACCAGAAAAAAACTCCGATAGTGATGCAGATATAACTGAAAATGTCAATCATGATTCGTTCAGTCGTTTAAGAATTTGTGCTAATAACATAAAGCCGGCATTACCGACACTGAGAATAATCACTGCTACCACTCCAATCATCCAATCATCCCGCAGAACTGACACCACTAGAATAATAATCGATGATTTACTGGAAGCACTGGCAAAGGCGGCCATTTTTTGCCAGATGTCATCATTTTTTGCCACTTCATAAAGGGGAATTAATAGGGCGACAATCATGGCAATGAGAACAATATTCATCCCTGGGAACTCCGTTTAATTACATGAACTTCATAACCCTCATTTTCCTTGTATTCGGTGACGATAGTTTTCGGTGTAAAAGTAATGAGAAATATATCCCAAAAAGCTAATCTGGGTGAACGTTTACCCGACATTCTCTCGAAAATAATTTCTTCTTCCTTGTGGGGACGAAAGATAATCTCAAACGCTTCTTTATAAGCTTGGGGAATAGCCATAAAAACTTTAATTATTACCTTTAACCAATCGCCTAAAGTTTCGCTAGAGGCGAAATTACGGGGTAAAAGAAAAGCAATAGCCACCCCGATCATAATATTAGCAGGGGTAAAATTAGCGGTGAGCAAAAACCACATAGTTAAACGCAGAATTATATGTCCGATCATGCCAATACCATCCAAAATAATAGAACTAACATTATACTCATCATCCCGACGAGATTATCAAATTGTTCCCATGCCCGCGATAATTTTAGGGATAACTTTTTG
The DNA here is from genome assembly GCF_020244875.1 of Microcystis sp. M44BS1. Lineage (NCBI taxonomy): Bacteria > Bacillati > Cyanobacteriota > Cyanophyceae > Chroococcales > Microcystaceae > Microcystis > Microcystis sp. M44BS1. The sequence continues at coordinate 22,765 of NZ_JADBVM010000240.1, read as the reverse complement.
AAAACTCCCAGATATAACCACCACCCCGCACCGATGACGGCTAAAGCTTTGATAATATTGGGAAGATTATAAGCTTCAACATAGACAGCATTAGATAAAAATAGGGCGGCAAGGAGTAGAATTATTGCTATCCAGAAACCGATAGTTAGCTTCTGTTTACTTTCGCCACCCGCATGGGGTAAAAAGATAAATTTAGCAAAGGAAATCGCCGTCCCCACCGCCACAAGATTGATCATAATCTCTTGCCAGGGGACTAAATTTTTCATCGTTAACGCTTTTGCCCCAAAACCGGATAATAGGGGAAATCCAGAGATAGAAAAACTAGCAACCACTAGGGCAATCCAGAGGGAATTAGGGATCGATTGTTGCTGTAATTCTTTAAAATTGCGACTGGGTAAAACTCCCGCTAACAGAAATAGGCAAGATTTAACTAAACCGTGGGTAAGGGTATAAAAACCACTGACTACCGGGGCGGCTAAAATAAAACCTAATTGGGAAATAGTATGGAAGGCTAACATCCGCTTGCTATCCTTTTCAAACACTGCGTAGGATACGCCAAAAATCGCCGTTAGCACCCCCAAAAGCCGAATTAGTCCATCCAAATCCTCTAGGATTAAAGCACAGCGCAGGAGGGGAAAAATGCCAGCTTTTACCACCACCCCCGACATCAGCGCCGAGACGGAGGTTTCCGATTCCGAGTGTGTCATCGGTAGCCATAATCCCGAGACAAAGATTCCCCCTTTGACTAATAATCCCATGAAGATTAAAGCCAAGGCTTCGGGAGGTGCGCCCTTTAAACCAGCAAAAGCAAAGGAATTATTGGCTTTATAGACTAAAACTGCGCCAATAAGGTAAAATAACATCGCCACATTGCTGATAAACAGATAACGCAGGGCAACCCAGAGAGAGCGATCGCTGCGAGGATAGGCAATCACCAGAAAAGCGGCAATACTAATTACTTCTAGGGCAACGTAAACGCTAATAAAATCTTCACAGACGAAGACAGAATTAATGCTGCCGTGGAGAATGATAGCTTGGGCGTAAAAAAAGGCGGTTTTGCTACTTTCCCAGTTATAAAAGATCACCGCCATGGTCACCAGGGCATTGGTGAGGATAAAATAGGCACTTAACTGATCGGCTACCAGTTTCACGCCATAATTATCCAGTAGGTTAAGGGTTATGGGGGAGGATTGGCTAAATAGAAGGAGAGAATAGGCGAGAGAGATAATAGTGGCGGCGAGAGCCAGATATTTGTCTAATCGCGGCAATAAATAGATGATAAAGCCGATCAAAAAGGGTAAACTTATCCAAGCGATCGTTAAAGTATTCATGGTGTGTTATTTTTTTCTATCTCACTGCTGTCGAGGGTGGGGTTATCTTTGGCTAATTTCATCACTCCCACCAGCATTAACGCCTGAATCGAAAAACCGATGACGATCGCTGTTAAAATCACTGCTTGGGGTACAGGATCGGCGTAATTTTGCTGTTTAACTGTACCGAGGATGGGAGTAAATAAACCGTCACGGGAAGAAATCACTACATAGTAGGCGATAACGCCGGTACTCATGACATCCATGGCGATAATCTTCATGATTAAGTTTTTTTTCAGGAATGTTCCTAAAAATCCGCACAAAACGGTGGCGAATACAAACAACTCTAGCAGGGGAATCGTCACTGGGCTTCTTGATTAGATTTGGTTATGAGTCAAAATACTTTTTCTAATTATCCTCGATCGAGTCCTATTGATCAAGAATTTTTCGGGTGGCAAATAGATTGTTTTGGATCTATAATTATTATTGAAAAAAATAAAAGCAAGCGGTTTCGCTTGTTTGGTATGAAGGTGGCAATCGCAGTTTTTTCAACTGTGTTTGTAGCCTTTAACCAAGCTTATAAAGGAGCCAATTCTGTAGCCCTAGAATAGATTGACACACTTAAAGGAATGAATGCGTCTCGTTCCCAGATTTTTCAAAAGGTTTTTGAGAGTCCCAATCCGATTGTCTGGCACTAACATCGGATTTTAACAGGTCAAAAGCCTTATTTTAAAAGGGTTTTACCATTATTCAGAAAACCCTATGTAAACGACCAAAACCACCAAACCAATAGCTATACTGTTATAAGAGCTATTTCCCGCAATTAGACCGCCAAGAAAAATTGAATGCCAACGATAACAAAAGAAACCCTTAAGCAAGAACTCGATCGCCGTAATAATCAACAACGTCAAATCTTAAATATTCAACCTTAAAAGGAGCAAACCTAATGACAACTAGAGAAAGACTGATCCAAGAAATATCTCAAATCTCCGAAGAAATTGTTGAAGAACTGCTTGACTTTTTATTATTTACCCAAGCCAGAAGGAATCAACAAAAAGAGCCAAAAACGCCTAGACCCTACGCCCTCTGTCAAGGAGAATTTACCGTTCCTGCTGACTTTGACGATACCTTACCCGATGAAATCTTACAGGACTTTGAAAACCCTTTATAAAAATCATGCGACTTTTACTCGATACTCATATCTTTCTCTGGTTTCTTAATGGAGATCCTCAACTTTCACAAGATTTTTGTGATGCCATTAAAGACGCTAAAAATAGCGTATATTTAAGTGTAGCCTCCATCTGGGAAGCCATTATTAAATATCAATTAGGTAAACTTCCCTTGCCAGAATCACCAGAAGTTTATCTGCCCAAACAACGCGATCGCCATCAAATAGCGAGTTTAACGATTGATGAAGAAAGCATCGCCTATTTAATGAAATTACCTCCCTTGCATCGTGATCCCTTTGATAGACTGCTAATTTGTCAAGCAATCCAAAATGATTTAATCATTATTACAGTTGACCAAAAAATTCGCTCCTACCCAATCATTACAACCTTATAATTAATCAGACAAAAATGGCAGAAGTAAACGTTTATTATGAGCCAATGGGTAACACCTTAACCGTTGGGTTTGGCGCACCGCACGACCGTTAGAGTATCCATGGTGTAGGATTTTCTGATCTTTACTTTGTCTAAGGCAGGTTTTTCCTAGACAAAGTAAAGCTCAATTTCACCAGCAAAGATACTTTCTCTAATTATCCTCGATCGAGTTCAAATTGATCAAGAGTTTTTCGGGTGGCAAATAGATTGTTTTGGATCTATAATTATTATTGAAAAAAATAAAAGCAAGCGGTTTCGCTTTAATAATGTATATCTTGCCAGAGGGAGCAATCAGTAATGTTTTGGAAATCTTTGATATTTTTGGTAGCAATAATAACCCGACGACTGGGATATTTTTCTTTGATTAGAGTCCAGAATTACAATCACTCTTTTAATCCCATCCCTTAACTTTTCTGGCTCTCCTAGACTGGTTATAGTAAATTAGTAGCTTAAATCAGTCTAAACCCTTAAATAGCCTGGAATACAACAAAGAAAAAAGCTTTTTTTATTAAAATTGCTTTTTTGAATTCTGGTAATCCTTACTTCTTTTAACCGTCCGCTGCATTTGAGTTGTTATTTGTCTGTTTTAGGTTTTAATTTAGAGCAGATTTATCAAGAGGGTTGCTCTTAAGCCTGGAGCCAACTTCTCAAGATATTAATTACTACTGGAGTGAAAGGTTCCATCTGATCTTGCTGAGGTTGTGATAGGTCACTGATTAATATATTTAATATTTCATCATCCTCTAAGCCGTCATCTGGATTTATATCATTTGCCCATAATAAAGCATTAGACAACTGCTTCCGTTTTTCGATCAAAGCACGGTTATTTTTTTCATCGTCACCCAAATTTAAAACTCGAATCGTGACAACTGCCCGATCGCTCAATCCTTCTACCCGTCCACTAATTTTGAATCGCAGTTCTGTTTCACATTCTGTCATCAGGGGAGTTAGGGGTAGGTGTTGAGATTTATGTGCATCACCGCATTGATTGGGGGTATTACAACTAGCAACAATATTTGAAAAGTCGAGCGTACGTTTAGGATTTAGCTTTTGAGCTTCTAAATGCTCATTATGGCAAGCATTAATTTCTTCGATTTGCTGGCAGCAATAGGCACAAAGATAAAACTGCTCATTAAGAGCATAGTCTCGAATCTTTGCCCGAACGACTTTCCCTTCTTCTGTTTTATCTAAATCATCGTATGCCCCATGAGGGTTCTTCCTCTTCCAAGCTGTTAAACAACAAGGTTCAGCCCCTTTACTAATGGTTCGCATAAGGTTCAGCCCCTTTACTAATGGTTCCCATGACGCAATTCTTGTTTACGGAGCAGTAGTTTGGCTTTGACCAATTCGAGATGATTGGCAGGTAGTTCCTCACTTAATTCTGCCAGCAATTTTTGAGCCTCGGTTAGCTTTGAATCTTGTATGGCATCTAACAGATCGTTCAATTCAGTCTCAATTTTCTCATTACGAATGCTGGTATTCATGACATCTAATAAGACAGTATTAGCATCTTGCCCATATTGAGAGGGCAACTGTCGCAATTCGCCATTAGCTAAAGTGTAGATCAAAACATTTTTACAATCACTGATCACTAGAGGTGAATGGGTTGTCAGCACAAACTGACAATTTGGGAAAGTTTCGGTCAGGCGATCGCAGAGGCAACGTTGCCAAGAGGGATGTAGATGCAAATCGACTTCATCAATCAAAACGATACCATCACCTGCTAAAGGATTTTCTAAGGCAGGGTTCAGCATGGCTAGACGGCGGGCAATATCACCCACAAGAGCCATTAGGGATTTTTCGCCTTGTGAAAGTTGGGCTAGGTTGAGGGTTTCACCATTTTTGTCCACTGCCATGTAGAGACGAGGTTTACGACGGACTCTAAGGTTATCCAGATGGGGCATAAATCGGCTAATGGCGGTGCGAACTGCTGTTAATTGCCGATCTTTAGCTGAGGCATTGCGTTCGTTTAACAATTGCCATAAGTCTTGATTGGTTTCAGCTAGTGGTCTTAGTTGGTTTAGAACGTCTTCAGGAATTCCTGATTCATTTTCGGTATCTTCCCGTTCTCGGAACCATTCAAAAAAGCGACGAAAGTCAACGCCCTGACTTAAGGAGTTATCATAACCGTCCAATTGCAAAAAGGTATGCTTAGTCCTAATTTTTAGTGGAATATCGAATACGACACGCTCGACAGGATAAAACGCAATTAGAGGTAGGCTAGTTTTGTCATCATGGGTGAGGGCATCACGATAACGATTGGCCAAGCGCGTACAGTCATTAAGGTTGCTATTATATTGGGCTTTACGTCCTTTTCTATTTTTTGCAAGAATCCATCTGAAATAATGGTCAATCTCGCTTTGATCGGGATTGTTTAATGATTTGGAGGGATCCCAGACTTCGATTTCAATGCTGCCAGCATTAGCAGTATTAAATATGGCATCTTCAGAAATAGGATTACCACTCCCTTTTTCTGTAAGTAAACGAGCAGTAAACCAACTAAGAGAAGTTGCTAATGCTTTTAGTATAGCAGTTTTACCAGCCCCGTTATTACCAACAAAAACAGTAATGTTGCTTGGGTTTTGCTCTGTAGGTGCCAAGGAAATTTCCAGCTTTTCAAATAGCCCGATGTTATTTAAGATGACCCGTTGAATTTCCATATCGGTGAGAGTGGCGAGGGATATGCTGACTGCTGATAGACTAGATATAAAACCGTAAAACAGTTAGGAAATAGTGAAAAGATCTGGCTTCCTAAGTAGGTAGGTGTTAAAAGTTCTCAGATCCCCCCTTATCAAGGGGGGGCAGGGGGGATCGGCACCCCCCTTATCAAGGGGGGCAGGGGGGATCAGAGGCAAAATCTATCTTCAATTTAATTATAACTACTTACTTAATCTCTAAATAAAACTATAAGTTAAACTCCATCGCGATGACGGCGATCAGCGATAAAAGACTCTACTAATTTAACATCTTCGATACTACCGATCACTAAAGGTGTGCGGGTGTGTAATTTATCGGGAACGATATCTAAAAGATTTGTCACCCCATCACTAGCTTTACCTCCTGCCTGTTCAATTAAAAAAGCAAGGGGTGCAGTTTCATAAATTAAGCGCAATTTTCCCTGGGGATTTTTAACAGTACCCGGATAAAGAAAAACACCACCCTGCATTAAAATTCGATGGATATCTCCCACTAATGCCCCACTGTAACGGGCCGTGTAACCATCATGACGGTGGACATAACGGGTATAGTCGCGAATCGCCTCATCCCACTGCCAAAAATTGCCCTCATTTGTACTATAAATCGGGCCATGGTCGGGGATAATAATATTCTCTTGGGCAAGGATAAATTCCCCTAAACTGGGGTCAAGGACAAAGGCATGAACACCGCGACCGATCGAGTAAACTAAAATAGTCGAGGGTCCGTAGAGAATATAACCAGCGGCGATTTGTTTACGACCATTTTGCAGTAAATCCCGCGCCTCTCCGTCTAAATCATTGTCTTCCTGTTGACGGATGGCAAAAATCGAACCCACATTTAGGTTAATATCCACATTGGAAGAACCATCGATCGGGTCGTAGAGTAGGGTATAGCGACCGATGGGACAGTTTTCTGGGATATAATAGGGTTTATCCATTTCCTCGGAAGCAAGACGGCAAACTAAACCACTTTGCTTAAAAACCGAGATAAAGACTTCATTGGCAAAAACGTCCATTTTCTTGACTGATTCCCCTTGTACGTTGGTTTCTCCAGTAAAACCTAGCACATCCGCCATTAATCCCGCTTTACTGAGACGACGGGCAATTAATTTCCCCGCTAGGGCAATCCGACTCATAATTGCGCTTAAATCCTGTGCGTCGGGGGAAAAGCTTTGTAGTTGCTGCAGGACGTGACGGGAGAGGGTGGTACAATCTCGATCGAGGCTATATTCGGGGATAGAAAAGGGAATATTGCTAACCATAACTGTAATTGCCAGTAATAAAGTAAAAAAAGGGAAACTCGTCTAGTCTCAATTATGACTATGATTTGATCCTAGCCAAAATTTTCCCTATTGTTGGCCAATTTTTAGATCAGTTTTAGAGTTGGCTAATTTTTCCCCCATTGATCATTAAATTTTGGTCAATAAGTAGCTGTTTATAATTAAATTGAAGATGGATACCCCCTTAATCCCCCCTTGATAAGGGGGGTGTCTGACAGTTTTTAACACTAACTACTTAGTTGCCCTCTCAATTTAAGTCGATGGGGATACACCGGGCAAGCGTTTATATTTCAAGTAATAGGCAAAAACTGTTATTAAAACAATAATTATTGTGCCGATACCTAAATAGTTAGGAACCCAAAAAGCCGCCGCAATGGTGTTAATTTCTCCCGGTTTTAAATGCCAAATTAACTGATTATCAACTTGTTCTACCGAGGGATTTAATCCTGAGTCATCTTCAATATTTTGACCAGCTAAGGGAGTATTTAAAGCGAAGTCGATATCGACTAAGGAACCGGGGCTAATGATAATATTTCCCTGTTCGGAAAGTACACCCAAAGCCCGCAAATCAACGGTTAATTTTAAGTTTTTCTGGCTCAAAAAGAACCAATCTTGTTCTGTAACTGCCAGTTTTGAATCTAGTTGCAGTAACTTTATATCATCGGTATTAGGGGAATTTGTGATTTTAAAGGAAGAACTAGGATCAAAAAACTGATTGAATTTTTCCTCTAATTCCTGACTATTACTAAAGGGAATAGTGACAATGATTTCTCGTTCGGAAATATGAGCGGTTTTCCCCTTAAGTAATTTTGCCCTCTGTTCGATACTATTTAACCATTTAGTGGCTTCGGTTTGACTGAGACTGGTTAAACGTTGTCCGAGGGTGATATGTTGAATAATTTCCCCGTGGTGTTGGTGGGGAAAATTAATGCCTACATCGTAACGGACACAGCCAGTTAAAAAGAGAAAAATACCGCATAAAAAGGGCAGAATAAAGCGGGTTTTCCCGATTTTTTCGGTGGTTGGTTGATTCATAATTAATCTTCTTCTAAGTCGTCATAACTTGCTGAACTGCCACCGCTAACCGTAACTAGATCGATTTGCTGACGATAATAGTCTACATCTTTTACCTCCACTTCTACCTCATCACCGAGACGATAGGCAACGCGATTTTTTCGTCCTACCAAACAGCTATGACGGGCGCGATATTCGTACCAATCATCCTTGAGAGAAGAAACATGGACCAACCCTTCCACTAATAAATCGGAAATTTCCACGAAGAAACCATAGGATTGTACACCGGTAATTAAGCCGCGAAAAACTTGACCCATTTTTTCTTTCATTTTCTCGGCTTTTTTCAATCCTTCTAGGTCTTTTTCGGCATCTTCAGCAATTTTTGAGCGATCATTGAGATGGGAAACAATTAGATGGCTTTCTTCTTCTAACTCCTCCTGAATTTGACTTGGGAGAATATTCCAATGAATCTGTCCATGACAGCTATTACTGCCCAAATTAACCCCGACTTTGACGATTTTGCTGCGGCGATCTTTCCCCTCAGTTAATAGAAGTTTTAACACCCGTTGTACCCAAAGATCGGCATATCTTTGTAGGGGGGAGAGACAGTGGGTATAATTGCTAGGATAGGCCAAACCAAAATGGGGCAGAGGATGGCTGCTATATCTAACTAATTTGAGAGTTTCTTGCAGGAGATAATTGAGGACTTTCACCGATGAAGAAGCGGAAAAAGTGCGGGTGAGATTTTGATAGTCATTGGGTTTAATCTCCTCCTCGGCAGTTAAATTTAATTCTGCCCCTAAATTATTGGCTAATTTGAGTAAATCCTCCAATTCATCCCAATCCGGTTCCGATTGTCCACAGTAGATACAGGGCAATTTTAAGGCCTGTAAATGTTCAGCGACAACTTTGCCGGCTAAAATCGCCACTTCTGTCAGTAAAGAACGGGCTGGTAAATTATTAGAAGCGAGAACAGTCCCCCCCCGTCCTTCATCTTTGTAGGGAGAGATTTTGTCTAATTGAATATCAAAACTACCCCGCTGCAGACGTTGGGATTTTAGGGTGGGGCAAACGCTGAAAAATAAATCTTTCAGGGTTTCAACGGTATCGGTGGGGGCAGCTTCGCTATCTTCTTCACTGAGCAGATCGCGCACCTGTTGATAGGTAAAATGTTGATCCACTTGGATGAGGCTGCGGGTGATTTCGTACTCCACTAGCTCCCCCTTATCATCGAGGGTGACGAGGATAGAAATAGCGGGGCGCTGTTCTTGGGGTGACAGGGAACAACGACTGGCAAGGGCAGCCGGGACTAATGGCAGCACTTTTTCGCCTAAATAGACGGCTGTTCCCCGTTTTTTGGCAACTTTATCCAATAATCCGCCCCGTTCGATGTAACGGGTGACATCGCTGATATGAATGGCGACTTGCCAGCGATTTTGGTTGATTTTCTCTAAAGAAAAGGCATTTTCAATGATTGGGGGATAATCCAGGGGGGTGTCATCTTCGATGGTAAAGGTGAAGAGTGGAGTTAAATCTCGCAGTTGTTCTTTTTCGCCACTATCGAAGAAATCTGCTAAATTATCGGCAATTTCAAGGGCTTCTGGCGGAAAATTATGGGGTAGATCGTGTTTACAGGAGACGATATCTGTGTCGGCAGCGGCCTCGGCCGTGGAACCGAGAATGCGAGTAACTTTACCGATGGGAGGCATTTCCCCTAGGGGATAACGGAGGACGGAAACATGAACGAGGTGATCGATATTTTCTTGGAGATTTTGACCATTTTCGAGGAGATTAAGCGTAAATTTCAGGCGATCATCGAGGGGAACCGCCACAAACTGCTCATTTTCCTGTTTTACTTGCGCTAGAAGCGAAGGATTAGCTCGTTCGAGAATTAATCTCACCTCTCCTTCTGGGGAACGACGACGGGTTCCCTCGCGGATGATTTTGACTAAAACTCGATCGCCATTCCAAGCGTTACTGAGATGATTTTTCGAGACGTAGATGTCATCAGCATCTTCGATATCTTGGATAGCAAAGCAAAATTCTTTACTGGAACAGCGCAGCTTTGCTTCTACGATATTTTCCTCGATCACACGACGATAGCGCCCCCGTTCTTTGACAACCATTCCCAGACGTTCCAAAGCATCGAGAATCACTTGCAATTTTTCGCAGCTTTCGGGATCGTCTTCGCAGCCTAATTTTTTTTCGAGAAGTTTACCCGTAGCTAATTTATCATCACTAAGATGAGAGAGGAGTGTGGCGATCGAGAAGTCCATCTAACAATAATCCTTACTTACAAGACACTGACGGAATGGTGGACAATTAAGTTTAAATACTTATATAATGAGAGGATTGATTTAAACCATTGACTCGAGAGATTATCTCTATCGGGCTAATTGCGATCGCTGTAGGTGACAGTGAAGGTAAACTAAGCAAGCATCGAACACCCGAACCTACCTTGAGAATTATCGAATCCTTCCTTAGGATAAGCCAATAGCGAACACTGGCAAACTTTTTGGCGATCGCTCTTCTTGCTGGCAGAAGCTTCAGCCTAGTAGAATCTTGTTACCATGGGCAAGGCTAATCCTAGAACTGAAAATTTTATCTAATCTTTGATCCTAGCAAGAACTTGCTACATTTTTCCATAATTACGATAGAGTATTTTATTATAAGTACAAAAGAACTCGAAAAAGTCACCATGTTGCAAAAGTTACGCCAACGTTACCCCCAAGTTGCCCTGATTAGCGAGTTAGTTCAAATCGATCACGGCAAGTATATTGTGAGAGCGATCATCGAAATTGAGGGAAAAACGGTCGTTACAGGTTTAGCTGCGGCAGATACGGTGGAAATCGCCGAAGATAGAGCCAGAGAACGAGCTTTACTGCTTTTAGAGGCTGAAAACACCCCCGATCTCCAGCTTGTGGAAAAAATCAGCCCCAATAATATTTCTCTACCGTCCGATTTACCTAAAACCGTCCCTAGTGCCAAAAAATCGACTAAAACGGCTAAAGTCACCGAAATACCTCGTCCTGAAGCTAAAATTGAACCGGAATTACCCCAAGTTAAGGATATTCCCCCGGCTAAAATTGAACCGGAATTACCTCAAGTTAAGGATATTCCCCCGGCTAAAATTGAACCGGAATTACCCCAAGTTAAGGATATTCCCCCGGCTAAAATTGAACCGGAATTACCCCAAGTTAAGGATATTCCTTTACCGGAACCAGAGCCTTTATTATTAGAAATGGAACCCGATAATTACTCCTTATTATCAGAATTGCCAGAAGAAGCGAGTTTAACTGAAGAAGAACCCCCGGCACCGGAACCAGTTGTTGTTATTCCCGAAGAAATCGATTATTCAGTGCTTAAAACTAAAATTGATGTGGAGATGAAACGATTAGCTTGGACCACAGAAAAAGGTCGGGAATACCTGATTTCTACCTATGGCAAAAAGTCCCGTTTACTGCTAACTAATGAGGAGTTATTAGAATTCTATAACTACTTATCTAGTATCAGTGCCTAATCACTAAACCTGCTGCATAAATTAAAAATCTTCCGTTAAGTGAGAAGTCTCCGAGCCAGTATTCTCCGAGTCAGGAGAAGCAGAAAGAAATAGATTATTTTCTACTGCTAGAAAAGCGATCTTTTTCTGGAAAATGCGATTAAAAACTCACTTTTGCGGGAGATATAATAAAGAAGCTATTAGCTGCCAGTCTTTTTTTCCCTATCTCACTGATAACTGATAACTGATAGCTGATAACTGATAACTGAATTAGTTTCTCACTGCTTCTGTTTCTGCTTCTTTGGGAACAACAACTGGCACTCCGCTGACTGTTTCAATTTGATAAACAACGCGACTTAATTGGGAAGGACAACAGAGAGGATCCGTATCTTTATAGCGATTAAAAACCACAATAATTCGATCGCTATTTTGTAAAACAATTCTCTGAGATGCACCATCAGTGCGGGAATCCATCGGTCGCGGGGAAAGAGTGCCAGCGAATTTACCATCGACAAAAACAAAGTCTTGATAACCCATTGGTCGGCACATTCCATCCACTCCACTCATGGCCGAAATAACGCTAGTTTTCCCATAGGTTTGCACGGATCCGTACAGTAACCATCCTGCTTTATTAAGCGCTTGATCATTGGCAGTAATTGCCGGACGAACCTGTTCACGACACTGGTTATCGATCACGGTTTTAACGGGAGATTTGGGTATAGGTGCCTTGGCTTTATTCCAATTAGTTAACTGTCGATCAAACCAAGCTCGCGGAGTCTCTTTTTCTGGGGTTTGGCTAATAACTTCTAATAGCTTCCATGTTTCCGAACTTTGATTATTAGCTGGATTGGAGACGGTTTCAATGCTAACTTTAATTTGATAGAAAAATCCTGGTTTATAATCAAATCCCTCGATACTATTGGCGAACAATCTCCAGTTTTCCTCTGGTTTTTCTCGTATCTGTAAACAGTCTTTGGTTGGGCCTTGGCTACAGGGTTGTTTCCTAGAATTGATATAAATTGTCTTTTCCGTGCGCGTGGTGGTCGGTGCGGGGGTAAAAGTGAGTATTCCTAAACCTTCGGGAGTACGATAAAATAACTGTAAATCGCCTTTAGCCGTCACTTGGAATTGTTCCACTCCTTGCAAGGCGGTCAGATATTGATTTTCTTGTTTCATCTGCGGTTCCGGACAAGCTTTTTTCGTAGTAGCGATCGCTTGATTGATCTGAAGCGTGTCATTATTGACTTGATAGCCAGTATTATACTGGTTGCATCCGGCCGAACCACTGAGGATATTTTTCTGGAAAGCGGCAGTAATTTCCGTTTCTTTCACCAAACTTCCGGCTGTCCACCCCCTTAGTTTCCATCGAGTCCCCTCCAAAGGGGAAGTATTAGCGATCGCCGCTTTCGCTGCTAAAGCACAACTTAGGGCAATTGTCAAGAAAATTCCCGTTTTTTTGGCGTTCAAAATTGCTATTCTCCTCGTCAAAGCAACAATTGTATTATGGCGTGAGGTAATCGACTCAGTGGTTGGGATAATTTTGCGGATTTCTCTTTCTGACCATCCCGTGACGGATTAAGAGAGAACAAGTTCCCGCAAACCTTAACTTAGTCAGAAAGTCATCGTTGTCATTAGCTCTCCTGCAAAAATCAAAAATCTGACCTTAGGTAAGGAGACAGGAGACTCCGAGACAGGAGGAGAAAAAAGACAATAGACAACTATCCTATCCATAAAACCTGAGATTATGTCCAACTTATCGGAGCTTTTAGATATTTTGACCCGATAGCTCCTCGATAACTTACTTTTGCAGGAGGTCTATTAATCACTTTTTGCCCTGTGAGGGCAAAAAGTTGACCCGGTTCACCTTAAGCAGTACAATAAAAACCTTGAATGACCCCTTAAACAAAAAAAACACCATGGCACAAGGACAAGGATTCGGATTCGGTCTCGGTAAGATTAAAGAATTACAAGACGCTTTCCAAAAAGCGCAACAGGTGCAACAAGGGGCCAAAGTTCTGCAAGAAGAACTGGAAAATATGGAAATTTCCGGCCAGAGTGAAAATGGCTTCGTGACAGTCTATCTCAGTGGCAACCAAGAACCCCGGGGTATTGAAATCGACCCTTCTCTCCTCTCCCAAGATCTGGAGATTGTGGCCGAGTCTATTCTAGAAGCCATGAAAGTCGCCTATAGTGCCTCCACGGAAACCATGCGCGCCAAAATGGAAGAACTGACCAGTGGTTTAAATATCCCCAGTATGTAATCGCTTTTGACCGCAATGGTAAGATGGAAAGTTGGACTAACAAACAAGGAGGTTCAACTTTGCTGACTTTGGGTGTCAATATCGACCATGTGGCCACAATTCGCCAAGCTCGCCGTACCGTGGAACCAGATCCCGTGGCGGCGGCGGTTTTGGCTGAAATCGGCGGTGCTGATGGCATTACCGTTCACTTACGCGAGGATCGTCGTCATATCCAGGATCGCGATGTGCGGATTCTCCGGCAAACGGTGCGGACTCATCTAAATCTGGAAATGGCCCCGACGGAGGAAATGATCGCCATTGCTCTCGATATTAAACCCGATTATGTCACCCTTGTCCCCGAAAAGCGCGAGGAAGTGACCACGGAAGGGGGGATCGATATACTGGGCAATTTTGACCGTTTTTGTCAGGTTGTCGAGCGCCTGCAATCGGCTAATATTCCCGTTAGTTGGTTTATTGATGCCGATTTTGCCCAAATTCAAGCGGCCGCTAATACGGGGGCGAAATTTATTGAACTCCACACCGGTCAATACGCCGAAGCACAACAGGAGAGCGATCGTCAAGCACAATTAACAATTCTTAAAGAAGGTTGTGAATACGCTTCCTCTCTCGGTTTGCGGGTGAATGCCGGTCACGGTTTGACCTATTGGAATGTTTATGCCGTCGCCTGTTTGCCCAATATGGAAGAATTGAACATTGGTCACACAATTATCAGTCGTGCGGTTTTAGTCGGGTTGGAACGGGCTGTTAGGGAAATGAAATTGGCTATGCGTGGGCAATTGTAAAGGCTATCAGCTATCAGCTAATCTCCCGACTAGGGAACAATTACAGTGAAAAATTAAAGGAAAGATGATGACAACTTATTATTATTTGGTAGCCAGTCAAAAGTTTTTAGAAGAAGAAGCGATCGAAAAGGAAGTTTTGAAGGAAAGAATCAGGAATTATCAAGAAAAAGGTCAAGAAATTGATTTTTGGTTAATTGCCAATCCAGCTTTTTTAGATACTCCCGCTTTTGCCGATATCAAAAAGAAAACTCCCCAACCAGCAGCGGCAATTGTTTCTCTCAACCAACAGTTTATTACTTGGCTGAAATTGCGTCTAGAATACGTTATTACTGGACAGTTTGAGGCTCCTTCCGATACTATTTCCGATCCGTTAAAATAACCCTTTTTTGTCTGTGGTAAATAAGTGGTTATAATTAAATAGAAGATACATTTTGGGTTCGATCCCCCCTGCCCCCCTTGATAAGGGGGGTGCCGATAGGCGGGGGGAACCCCCTTAATAAGGGGGGCTGACGATTTTAACACCTACCTACTTAGCTTGCCGTAATATTAAATCCGTTGAGTAACGCACAGAAAACGGGTTTCTCGGAGAAACCCGTTTTCTGCTCATGCAAGAGGCAAAAGGGGTCATAAATAATCAGTTTTTAATAACCGGATTTAGTATAACAAGGGAAAATTGCTAGTTTTTGTCTGTGGCTAAAAATACAGACGAAGCAATCATCACCAGCTAACTTTGCCTTTGAGCTTGTTAATTTTTCCCTTACCGATTCCCGATACTCGATCCAAATCTTCTAGGGAAGTAAAGGGTTTTTCTTGCCGGGCTGCGATAATTTTTTCGGCTAATTTGCCACTGATACCGGGTAAAGTATCTAGTTCCTCTTTTGTGGCAGTGTTTAAATTAATTAAGCGATCGCTTTTAATTGTTACAGATTGGGGGCAGTTTTTTCTATCCCGTTCGATCCGATTTTTAAGAGTTTCCGGCAGTCCTAATTTAGCGGTACGGTAAAGATATTGAAATTCTCGATCGAAATGAGCGGCAACGGTGGGATTATCGATAATAACTAAAGCTTCATCGTTTTGGTGGTTAGCAGCTGCTGACCAATTATGAGAACCAGTAATCACAATTTTATCATCGATTAAACCGAATTTATGGTGTAATTTATCTCCCCGGGCTAGATCGGGAACTCCTAGGGTATTAATTGGGTTTTGCCAAGGCTGATTATCTGGTTCATAACGACATTTATTACTGAGAGCAACTCCTAATAAATCTAATCCTTCGCTATAGTATCGGAAGGCAAAACTAGGATCAATTAAAGCTTTAATTTCTATCCCTTTTTGATGTCGTTGGGCGAGAATATTAGCTAAAGGCTGTTCCGTCAGGACAAACAGGGCTAAATTCACGGATTTTTTAGCTTGATTTAAAGTTTCACCGATCAGACCATTGCTAGTAATTGCCCAGGGATAAGCGGTAGAATCGGGGGAAAATTTGACCGTCAGACTACTATTACCGATAGTAATTGTTTGTGGTTTTCTCTGGGGTTTATCTAAGCCAAATTTAGGACTATCTTCCCTTCCCCACATCAGATTAAATTCTCTTTGAAAAACTCTAGCTAGTGGGGGATTAGTAATTACTAATAAGTGATTGGCATTCCCGACAGTTTTGGGATTAGAAAAGTCTCCATGAATATCACTTAAGGTATAGTTAGCTGAACTGATTAAAGTAGTGTGATTGTCAAGAACCATGAATTTATGGTGCATTAAACCGCTACCTTTTGAGCGATCTGCACTATCATCAATTAGGGGAATACCCGCTTTTTTGAGGATAGTAATTGCATCTCTTTGGGCGATTTCCTCTGGACTTAATTTACCATCTCGATTTATGTCAACTAAATCAAAAAGGTTTTGATAACGTTCCTGTTCTCGATCGCTTGATTGTTCTTGGTTTTTGGCTAAAGTATGAATAGGTTTATTGTAAATATTTTCGAGGATAACCCTAACTTTAATTCCCTGCTGCTGACGAGCAACTAAAGCTTGAGCGATGGCGGGTAAACGTAACTCTTGCACAGCTAGATCGATCGAACTTTTGGCCGAGTTGATATTATCAATAATAACCTGTTCTAAATTATCCCCCGGGCGATTAATTTGGCGATAGGGATCGGTATAATTTGAACCCTGGGCTTGATTATAATTAAAATAGACTTGAATATATTGATCTTGGGGCAAGGGTTGGGGACGATTTTGGATAACATTCAGAGAATGACAGCCACCCAAAAGAAAAACTGTTCCTAACAAAAATCCCAACTGTCCCATAGGCCGAATTTTTTTTAATCTCAATTTATCTATTGCCATTTTTGTCCACATAATTATCATTACCCTAGGATTCAGGAGGGAATTTTTACCTAAGGAGGTTCTCGGAAATCTGTATGTACTAAATTGATTATAATCAATCCTGATTCTAGATTGAAGACGATGGCTTTGTCTTTGATTGCTTAAATCGCTGACCAAAGATGTGACATCTAGTTAGGGAATTTTGTTATAATCTGGGGAACAATAGCACTGTTCTTCTAGATTTGGGTTTTACCATGACTGAACTTTTACCCCAATGCAGTAATCTGGCTGGTAATGTTAACAGTATAATTGAACTATTAAAAGGCGAATCCTCTCTCCGCAATCAACAGGATACCAGCAAGATAGAAATTGCCCTACAAAAAGCCATTTCTCCCAAATTTGAAATCGTTTTCGCCGGTGCTTTTAGTGCTGGGAAATCAATGTTAATCAATGCACTTTTAGAGCGAGAATTGCTGTATAGTGCCGAAGGACACGCAACGGGTACGGAATGTTATATTGAGTACGCAGAAGCTGATGAGGAAAGAGTGGTTTTAACCTTTCTCAGCGAAGTAGAAATTCGTACTTTAGTCGATACCGTCTGTCAAAATCTGCAATTAACCAATCCCAGTAACATTAATTCCCCCGAATACTGTAGTCAGTTAAACCAATACTGTCAAAAAATTATCGAACAGGAAGGGGGAGAAGGCAAATCCGAGCGAGCTAAACAAGCTCAGGGTTTAAAATTATTAATTGAAGGATTTACTCAAAATCGTGAGCGGATCCATACGCTGCATAATGCCACCTATTCCATGGAACAATTTCACTTTTCTAATTTAGCAGAAGCGGCAAGTTTTGCCCGTCGTGGTAGCAATAGCGCCGTCTTAAAACGTCTAGAATATTACTGTCATCATCCTCTCCTTAAAGATGGTAACGTTTTGGTAGATTTGCCCGGTATTGATGCCCCAGTCCAAAAAGATGCCGCCTTAGCCTATCGTAAAATAGAGCATCCTGATACTTCGGCAGTGGTTTGTGTTTTAAAGGCTGCTTCTGCGGGAGAATTAGCCACAGAAGAAACGGAATTACTCGAAAAAATTCGCTCTAATGCTGGTATTCGTGATCGAGTTTTTTATGTTTTTAACCGCATCGATGAAACCTGGTACTCAGCCCAACTAAAACAGCGTTTAGAAAACCTAATTCAAACGCAATTTCGTGATACTTCCCGCATTTACAAAACCAGCGGACTTTTAGGGTTTTATGGGTATCAGGTGAAAAATCAAACCAATATTAATCAGCGTTATGGTTTAGATTCTATCTTTACCGAAAGTGTTAAAAATTTAGGAGGAGAAGAAGAAACACCGCAATTTGTCAGCGAGTTTAATAACTATTGTGCCAACTCCGGTAAATTACTGGCAACTCCCTTTAAAGTTTCCATCCACGGTTATGAAACTCCTAATAAAAATTACTTCCGAGTTTTAAGCGAGTGGGGAACTCCTTTACTAGAGCAGTTAATTGCTGATAGCGGTATCGAAGAATTTCGCACGGCAATTACTCGTTATCTCACGGAGGAAAAGCGTCCGCAATTGTTTGCTAATTTAGCCGATGATTTACAATCTCTCTGCATTACTCTCAAAAATTATTATCAAGGGATTTATAGTGATTTAGAAAGTCAACCACGAGAAATTGAGGCGATGAAAGCTCTGGAGTTAAATCACCTCAATCAAGAGTTAAAGGAAGTGGGAGAGAAATTAACTAAACATATCGATGGTTATGTCAATGCTGTCGTGGTTAATAGCGATGAAAACTTTGAGGAAGACTTTAAGAAACTGAAAGCGAGAATGGTATCAAGATTGGATGAGTTATTAAATACTTTTTCTGTTAAAAATGCTTACTCGCAAGCGACTTTAACTCATCCTCGCAATGCTACAGCACCTTTATTAGCAGTATTAGTGGAAGCTTTTTATTATCTGTCTAACCAGCTAGAAGATGTGTTAATTGAGGAGTCAACCAGTTTAATTAGTCGCTTTTGTCAGCGTCTTTTAGATGCGGTAAGGCAAGGTGATTATTATCGGCAAGTATATCGTTTATTGGGTAACAATGGTGGCATAGAAAATCAGCTAAAACAGCTAGAATTGCAGTTAATTCATGCCTTGATTTCCGAAGCAAAAACTGAGTGCGATCGCTATGTACGAGAAAATCATAATTTTTACAACGAAGGCACTTTTTCGATCTTTCAATTTCGGCAAACTGTGCAACAAACTGCCCAAGGTTATGACTGTGAAAGTATTCTTGCTGCCGAACCTGCTATCCGTCAATTACTTAAGTTAGATTTTGAGCCAAAAGTATCAGCGACAATTCATAAAAATTTCCGCCAAACTGTTAATAATACTCTGAAAAATCAATTGATACCAATGGCAAAAAAACAAGCGGATACTATTCTACAACAGTTCAATCAAGCTCGTTCTTATCTAGAACAAACTTTAGAACAGGAAGCAGCGGAAAAAATTGCGAATAATGCCCGCAAACAGGAAGAAATTCACCAAAAAATTGAGGATTATAACCAAGCGATAAACTCTCTTAATACTTGTTTAACTGCTATGGGTTTACAGAAAAATCATTTACCTGTAATTGGTGAACAAGAATTAGAGATTGTCCCGGAAGCTGTTAATTACTCCAGCGATTAATATGGGGAGTGGGAAGGTGAGAAGTGAGGGGAAACAATCCATCTGTTAAAAACCGATTTGCTGTCAAAGCAAAAAATTAATTAAAATTAAAACTCATCGGGGGATAAGCGATCGAAGTCTTGTTATTCTTGTAACTGGTGGGTTGCGAGATTTTTCTAGACTCGCAGCTTAACCCGATCAACCGATAACCGATAGAGGGGTGCAGAATGGGAGAATGGTTAGATTTTACCGATGAGGTGGTCACTGTTAATGGCAAAGGTGAGGAAATTAAACGGGAAAAAGTCACTAATCGAGGTTATAAATATTTTTTAAGCAAAAAAACCTTTTTAGAAATGATTTCTATCCCTAGCGGTCAATACCTCATCGGTGCGCCCAAAAGTGAGTTAGGCTGGAAATTGAGTCAAAGTCCCCAATCTCTGGTTAATATTCAGGCTTTTTGTCTGAGTCGCTACCCAATTACCCAACGACAATGGCGCGAGGTGGCAAAATTAGAACCGGTAAATATTGAACTTAATCCCTATCCGGCCCATTTTGAAGGTTACGATCGCCCCGTAGAACAAATTAACTGGTGGGAAGCGGTGGAATTTTGCGATCGCCTATCCCGTCTCACAGGACTGAATTATCGTTTACCCGCAGAAAAAGAATGGGAATACGCTTGTCGGGGAGGTACATCAACCCCCTTCCACTTTGGCCCGACAATTTCCACGGATTTAGCCAACTATTCCGGGGTGGACTGGGATTATGGCGGGAAAGTGTGCAGTTCTGGTCGTTATGGGGAAGGTTCCCTAGGATGCGATCGCAGGGAAACCACACCGGTGGGAATGTTTGCCGTCGCTAACCCTTTCGGACTCTACGATTTGCACGGAAATGTCAGGGAATGGTGTGCAGATTACTGGCGCGATAACTACGAAGCAGCCACAATAGAAGATAGGGACAGACGAGTTTTACGCGGCGGTTCCTGGAATGATGGCCCGAACAAATGTCGCTCGGCCTACCGAGTCAAATTTATGGCTACTGCTGGACTCTATGATATTGGTTTTCGTGTCGTTAGCGATAATTCCCCTTAAATCTGAAAACCGATCGCTGATTACTGGTGACAGGGAGGTGAAAAAATTGAAAATAGAACTACCCCAGCAAATAATCAGCGAATTTTGTCAGAAATGGCAGATATCTGAAATGTGTTTATTCGGATCGGTTTTGCGGGAAGATTTTCGTCCAGACAGCGACATTGATATACTGGTCAGTTTCCAAGATAGTGTTTCTTGGGGACTTCTGGAGTTTTCGAGGATGAAACGGGAATTAGAGAATTTATTGGGACGGAAAGTTGATTTGCTAACGAAAAAATCGATCGAGCAGAGTCATAATTGGATTCGTCAACGAGAGATTTTAGAGACAGCGCAAGTGATTTATGTGGCGGGATAAGGCTTTTTTACTAGATATTGTCCGAGCCGGTCAATTAGCTCAACAATTTGCCAATCAACCAGCAAAATTTGCAGGTGTTTGTCAGACAATTTTTGAAAATGTACCGCTCCTCGATCGAGAGTTAGAATTGATTTTAGAGACAATAAAAGTGATTTAACCAAATGATTACTAACTTTGACTATAACTATCTTTCCCCGGAAGATTATTTAGCAACGGAGAGAATAGCCAAGGATAAACACGAATACATTCGCGGTCAAACCTACGCCATGGACGGTGCAAGTAAAGCCCACGGTATGATTATTATCAACTTAGCCACGCTTTTAAAAAACCGGCTGCGGGGTAGTGGTTGTCTTGTCTATGCCAGAGCTATGAAAGTTCGTCTAGAAATAGCTAATAGTTATTTTTATCCCGATCTTGTAGTTACTTGCGACTCGCGAGATAATCGGTCTTTCTCGGAAGATTTTATCCGTTATCCGCGCTTGGTTGTAGAAGTATTATCCCCCACTACTGCTGCCTTTGACTGGGGCGATAAATTTGCCGACTATCGTTCCCTTGAAACTTTAGAAGAATACGTTCTTATCAGTCAAGAACGCATCAGTGTAGATTGTTTTCGTCGCAATGATGAAGGATTTTGGGTTCTTTATCCCTACAGCAAAGGAGCAGATATTTATCTAGCTAGTATCGATTTTCACTGTGCGATCGAATCTTTATATGAAGACATAACAGAAATCCGTTAAAAAATCAGATCAGTTTTTTTCTATGTACTATTTACTTTTTACCTGATTAATGCTTGTCATCCTCTCCGCTATTATTCCAGTGGGTTTTATCATCCTCATCGGTGTGATAGCAGGAAAAATTCTCACTGTTGAAGTGCATTCCCTTTCCCAAATCACGGTGTATATTCTTGCTCCCGCTTTGGTGATTGATGGACTCTATCGCACCACTTTATCCGGCAGCAATATCGGTTTAATTCTCCTAGGCTTTGCTCTTATTTCACTGGTAATGGCGATTGTCGTCGAAATTATCGCCTCTTGTCTCAGTCTCGATGCTGATACCCGCAAAAGCCTCATGGCTGCCGCTGTGATGCCCAATAACGGTAATATGGGTTTACCTGTGGCTAGTTTTGCTCTGGGTGCGGCTGGACTGGAAAGAGCGATAATCTATATGATTGGTTCTAGCATTCTGTTATTTGGTATTAGTCCCGCTTATTTGCAAGGAAAAAGCTTTCTCTCAGGATTTCGCCTAGTTTTTCAATTGCCCTTAATCTGGTCAATTTTTATCGGCATTAGCTTTCAAACTTTCTCTTTTCATCTTCCCCTGCAATTAGATAAAAGTATTAGCTATCTAGGACAAGCGGCAATTCCTTTGGCTTTAATTATCCTAGGTATTCAATTATCTCAGCAAAAATTAGCGATCGGTAAATTAGAATTATTAGGGGCCTGTTTGCGTCTTTTAGTCGCTCCTCTTTTGGCATTTGCGATCGGCAATAGTTTAGGATTAACTGGTATGGATCTAAAAATTCTCATCCTACAGAGTGCCATGCCCACCGCCGTTAATACTGTCATTTTAGTCACAGAATTCGGTGGTTCGGCCACTTTAATGGCCCGCACAGTTGTGGTCACTACCCTTGCTAGTTTTCTGACTATTCCTTTCTTTCTTTGGTTATTAAAAGTCTATTTATAAGTAGGATTTGCAGCAAAAATTTTGTTGGTGGGGTTAGGAGTCAGTTATCAGTTATCAGTTATCAGTGAGCAGTTATCAGTTAGAAGAGGATAGGGAAATGGGGGAATAGGGTAATGGGGAGATAGAGTAATTTCCACTAAAACCCTAAAACCCTAAAACCCCACTCCCCCAACACCCCACTTCATAATTCATAATTCATAATTCATAATTC
>NZ_JADBVM010000024.1:0-10722 GCF_020244875.1 Microcystis sp. M44BS1 | reverse complement strand
TTCTCGGCTGGTGAGAGAGAGTCTATCTTTCTCTAAAAAAATGGAGAATCACGTTGGGGAGCCCTTTGGTATTTTATCCATGACTACAATGCACAGCAAAGCAAAGGATTAAGCCGCCATCACTACTACCGAATCACCACCGGGAAAAGTTTCCATACCAATTAGTGAAGTGGTACGAGGACTAATCAAAAAATAGTCTCCCTGGAGAGCTTTGTGAAGCCGGACAGCACTGTCAAAGATTTACTCCCCAATAGCAACACCTACACGACCTTAATTTTTCTTCGGTACAGCTTCCGGCAGACTAGCTTTGGCTCTCAGAGTGCAGCAGGTAGTATTTTTGTGGTCAGCTACTTGACACCCCACTCCTGAACCGTTACACTAAGTCAGAAGCAGTTAGTGTTTTTGTGGTTAGCTACTTGACACGTCCCCCTGAACGATTATATATAGTAAATCAGCAGCAGGAGATGTTTTTGTGGTTAGCCCCCTGACCTCCCCCTGCAACGGTTACATGAAGAGGTAGCAGTTAATGAATGTTAGTGAAAATCTAGTGTCTGTACCAGCAAAAGTTTATGATGTCGTTGTTATGGGGGCAGGATTTGCCGGTGTCTGTCAAGCAAGACATCTTTTACTAAAGGTTCCCAATCTTCAAATTGCTTTAATCGATCCTCGCTCCTTGGAGCGGTCAGATAAAGACCTAAAAGTAGGAGAATCAACGGTCGAAATTAGCTCGATGTTTATGTACAAAGAGTTAGGGCTTTACGAATACCTCATCGAACATCATTGTCCTAAGCATGGACTCAGTTTTCATTGGCCAAAAAATCAATCTCAAACCGAAAGTTGTGAAGATTACTTTCATATCTGGACAGCCAGTCCACCTCCTTTGGAAAGCTTTCAGATTAATCGAGCTAAATTTGAGCAAGATGTTCTGAAAATGAATTTAGAAATGGGAGCAGAATTCTATAATGGTCGTGTTGCTGATGTAAATTTAACTGTTCAAGATGAGTTGCATACTGTTAAAGTTAAACTAGCTAAAGAAACAGTTGAACTGAAAGCTAAACATCTTATTGATGCAGCTGGTCGTTCTTTTATTCTTGGCAAGAAAACAGATAATTTAATGTTTGATCCTGAGCAACTTTATGGAATTAATACCGGCTCTTCATGGCTGCGGGTTAAAAACATAGATCGGACAATTCTTGACGATGGATATGACCCTGCTAATAGTGCTGCTAGTCGCTATTATACAACGAATCATTTTTTTGGTCATGGGCATTGGATATGGATGCTTCCAATTGAAAGGAATGAAAGAGAATTATCGATCGGGATTGTTTATCATAAAAATATTATTCCGACTTCTGAAATCAATAAAATCAATAAATTTAAAGCCTTTTTAAAGGCTAATCATAATTTGGTTTACAACATTATCGAAAGTGGTGAGACAGTTGATTTCCATAATTTGCCCAGATTAGCTCATATGAGTAAAAAAATAATCTCTCAAGACAACTGGTATATTTTAGGTGATGCTGCTCATATGTTTGATCCCTTTTATTCTTCTGGGTTAGTTTTGACTGCTTTGAGTATTGAAAGTGTCACTGAAGCAATTCGTTCCAAGCTAGCTCAAGAACCAGACGCTCGGCAAAAACAAGCTGACTTTAATCAGTTTTTATTGACGAATGCTAGAACCTATAATTTCTTTTGTCAAAAGCATGAGAAACACTTAGGAAATGCTTCTGTCATGAGTTGGAGAACTTATAGTGAAAATATGTTATGGTTTGGTGTTTTATTGCCGATGTATGTGGGTAAGTGGTTTCTCAACTCAGAATTTATCAGTCATTTTGTGAAAATAGCCAACTTTTTATTTTTTGCTCAAAATAGTTTTTTTAATAATTTGCATAGACACTTTGATGAGTTAGTTGATGATCAAGTTCATATTGGCTTAATGGATTTTACCCGCAATGATCAACTGTTATTTGGTTATCGAACCAGTAAAGAGTTTGATCATTATTTAGGAAATACTAAGTTTGAACCCCTACGGTGTAATGTTTTTGCAGGAATGAAAGCAACTATGTTTTACCTGAGCCTCTATTATCTTAAATTTCGTTTTAAAAGCTATGGAATCTTAGGAATGTTATCTCCTCGTTCTCTTTTCTACGTTTGTCAACTCCTGTCTTTATCTGCTTACCTGGCCATGGGGGAACAAATTTATCTATTTAAGACCCGTCACCTTCCCGATAATACCTTCGTTGAAAAAATGAAAAAAGATTTTAAAAATTATAAGTATGAGCCTAAGCTACAACCTTGGGGAGAAAAGGCACAAGCTTGAAAGAAAACTTGAGTTTTTAAGCACTCTTAAAGTACAGTTAACCTAAACTTAAAAGGAAGGTAAAAAAAATATGAATTTTGCTCAAATGGACATTGCCCCCTCAAAAATTTGTCAAGAACAAGTTTATGATGTTGTCATCATGGGAGCCGGGTTTGCTGGTATTTGCCAAGCTAGACACTTGCTATTAAATATTCCAAACCTTAAAATTGCGCTGATTGATCCTCGCTCTCTTGAAAGGTCGGTCAAAGATTTAAAAATAGGGGAATCAACGGTTGAAATCACCGCTATTTTTCTGTTTAAAGAACTCGGACTTTATGAATATATGATTGAGAACCACGCACCCAAGTACGGACTCAGTTTTCATTGGCCAAAAAATCCAGAAAAAACGCAAACGCCTGATGACTATTTTCATATTTGGATGAACCGTTCTCCCAGTATTGATAGCTTTCATATCAATCGAGCTAAATTTGAACAAGATGTCTTACAGATGAACCGAGAGATGGGGGCAAAATTTTATAATGGTCGTGTTGTCGATGTAGAACTAACTCCCAAAGATGAGTTACATACTGTCAAAGTTAAACTCGATCAAGGAGAAATAGAACTAAAAGCAAAACACCTGATAGATACAGCTGGTCGGCGCTTTATCATTGGCAAAAAAACGGATAATTTAATTTTCGATCCTGAGCAACTTTATGGAATCAATACTGGCTCTTCGTGGCTGCGCGTTAAAAATGTAGATCGTAGCATTTACTATGATAACTATCGGCCTTCAAATGGTGGTGCTAGCCGTTACTACACAACGAATCATTGGTTTGGCCATGGTCATTGGATATGGATGCTTCCTATTGACAGAAATGAAAAAGAATTATCTATTGGAGTTGTTTACCATAAAAACATTATTCCTCTCAATCAAATCAATACTTTAGATAAATTCACCAGTTTTCTAGAGGCCAATCAAACCATTGTTTTTAATATTATTAAAAGTGGTGAGATAGTTGATTTTCATCATCTACCGAGACTCGCTCATAATAGTAAAAAAATTATTTCTGAGGATAACTGGTATGTTTTGGGGGATGCTGCTCAAATGTTCGATCCTTTATATTCTCCAGGTTTAGTATTAGCAGTTTTAGGTATTGAATCTACTACAGAAGTTATTCGTGCGAAGCTAAACAATGATGCTGACGCTCAACAAAAACAAGAGATGTACAATAAATTTTTAGTCACCAATTCTCGTTCTTACAATCAAGTTTATCGTCATCATGAAAAACATCTGGGCAATGCCAGTGTAATGAGTTGGCGAATTTATCTTGAGAACATGGTCTGGTTTGGAGTTTTAATTCCTATGTTTGTCGGTAAGTGGTTTTTAGATTTTGACTTTATCCAGAAATATTTAGCCATTGGTGATATTTTTTTCTTTAGTAAGAAGAGCTTTTTTTCACAGATGTATGAGGAGTTTGATCAATTAGTTGAACGCAAAGTTAACATTGGAATGATGGATTATAGTCGCATGGATCAATTAATGTGGGGTTACGGTCCTCTAAAACACGCTGATGATTATCTTGAAAGCGAAAAATATGAGCCAAAACATTGCAATGTTTATGCTGGCATGAAAACAGCTCTATTTTTTATGGCCATGTTCTATATTAAACTTAGATTTAAAGCTTATGGCGTTTTAGGGGTGTTAGCTCCCCGTTGTTCTTGGCGAATCATGCAACTTTTATTCTTCTGCTTAATGGCAACAATTGGCGAGAAAATCTATTTGTTTAATCATCGTAATGTTCCTGATAATACGATGATTGAAAAAACGAAAGAAGAGTTTCAAGCTTATCAACATCAACCTAAGTTAAATCCTTGGCATAAGCAACTAAGTGTTTAGTCTTCTTTAGATTTTTCAAGAAAACTTTTGGTCAAAAAAGGAAAAAGATTCATGAATAAAACTCAACAGCAAGTTTATGATGTTCTTATTATGGGAGCCGGTTTTGCGGGAATTTGTCAAGCGAGGCACTTGTTATTAAACCTCCCCAACATTAAAGTTGCAATTATTGATCCTCGGAGTCCAGAAAGGTCAATTAAAGATCTGAAAATTGGCGAATCAACTGTAGAAATTAGTTCAATGTTTATGTGTAAAGAGTTAGCTCTCCATGAATATTTACTGGAGAATCACGCACCTAAGTATGGACTAAACTATCACTGGCCTAAAAACCAAGCTCAGACCAAGAGCGTCAATGATTATTATCATATGGGTTTTAATCGTACCCCTTTAATTGATAGTTTTCATATTAATCGAGCTAAATTTGAGCAGGATGTTCTCCAAATGACACAGGAGATGGGGGCAACTTTCTATAATGGCCGTGTTATCGATGTAGAATTAACTCCTTGTGATCAATTACATACGGTAACCGTAAAACTCGATCAAGCATCTATCGAGTTAAAAACTAAGCACGTTATTGATGCAGCTGGCCGTCGTTTTATTATTGGGAAAAAACTTAATAATGTAATTTTAGACTCTGAAGAGATTACTGGTATTAATACGGGTTCTGCTTGGCTTCGAGTTAAGAACATTGATCTCAATATTTTTGATAATATTTACAATAAAATTAACGGTACAGCTAGTAGTTACTATAGTACCAAACACTTTTTTGGAACTGGACACTGGATTTGGGTTCTTCCAATTGATACCAAACAAAAAGAAATATCTATCGGCTTGGTACACCATAAAAATTCTATTGCAGCCAACCAAATCAATACCTCAGAAAAATTAAAAAGTTTTTTTAAAGCTAACCACGAAATTGTTTATAATCTTATCGAGAGTGGGCAATGTATTGATTTTAATTATCTTCCTCGCTTGGCTCATAATAGCAAGCAACATCTTTCCCAAGATAACTGGTATGTTATTGGTGATGCTGCTCAAATGTTTGACCCATTATACTCTCCTGGGTTAGTCGTAACAGCACTGGGAATTGAATGTGTGACTGAAGTAATTCGAGCTAAATTAGCCAAAGAACCTGAAGCTGAGAAGAAGCAAGATATGTATAATAAATTTATGGTGGCGACAGCTACTTCATATAGTCGGCTCTACCAAAATCACGAAAAACATTTAGGTCATGCTAGTGTAATGAGTTGGCGGATTTATATGGAAAATATGTTTTGGTTTGGTAACTTAGTGCCTATGTATATTGGTAAATGGTTTCTGGATTTCCACTTTATCAATGAACATATCAAAGCAATTGAATTTTTGGCCGGTCCCCAAAATAGTCTTTTTTCTGATTTGCATCAACAATTTGATCAATTGGTGGAGTGTGATGCCAATTTAGGGATTATGGATTTTGCTCGAACTGATCAATTACTTTGGGGTTATGGACCTAGCAAATATTTTGATAATTTTTTAGAAAATTCAAGACTTGACCCTCATCAATGCAATGTGCTTCTTTGTTTAAAAAATACATTTTTCTTTTTGGCTGTTTTTTATTTAAAGCTTCGTTTTAAAGGGTTTGGAATTTGGGGGGGATTTGCTCCTAAAACATGGATACGAGTTACACAATTATTAAGTTATTCTTTTTACATTGCTATTGGTGAAAAAATTTATCGGTTTAAAGTTCGTCAATTAAACCATAAAACTTTTATTGAAAAGATGCGCCAAGAGTTTAAGACCTATCAATATCAACCTAAATTACACCCTTGGAATTAACGAACTATACTAAGCTGTTAAGCATCTAAATTAGTCTATGGGGCGGGATAAGGGAACGGGAAACTGTAAATGCGTCTTAGCTTATCTCTCCCTTCTCTCCTGTTCACCATTCATAATTCATGATTTTCTAGCAGGATTTTTGAGAGTTTACCGCGTTAATTGGGAACGGATGGCTTCACGCCAAGTTTCAAAAATCGGCTGTTCAACTAATACTGATTCATCGGGATCAATCTTTATTTCTTTGGCAATATGTAAAGTTAATTGTCCAACTTCTTCAGTTGACATATTACAGAGAATAGAACAAGCCAAATCGTTATGTTCAACGATATTATCAGCCGTTAAACGACACTTAGCAGCTAGAGCAGAGCCTAATGCTAAATAAGAAACGTGAGACTTTGCTGATTCTTTTAAAAACTCGATCTGTTTTTGATTCACTCCTCCAGCATAGGTACAAGCTAAACCTATTCCACTCCAAAGGTCAGCATGACGGGAGTCAGGAAAATTTTGTAATTGATCAACAATTCGCATTACATCTGCATCGTGCATGAACCAAAACCAACGACCTAGCCCACGATCAAATGCTCTTAAAAAATAACCATCAAGGCCATAAGTGACTTGGTGGATGACACATTTTTTCCATTCAAAAATTCCACGACAGAAGGCAAAACCATCTATAGCCCACCAACGATAGAAAGGAGGCATTTGCGATAAAGTTTTATGAATATTTTTATGGAGTAGGGCAATACTAAAACCAGCACCTACATGGATTAGTTCGGGATATTGAGCGGCAGGTCTTTCCAAAAATTCTTGAAGTCGTGAACGCTTACCCAAAGCAGTGTAGTCAATCATTGCTAAACCCATGCCAGCACCTTCGTAAGCAAATCCCCGTAGGTTACGATTGTATCCATCTAGTTCGCTGATGAGTAACGGAGAAAAACCAAATTCAAGAGCTTTATTATAGCCACCAAGAAAGCCAAAAGCTGACTTTTTTACTTGCTGTCTGCCGAGTGTTTCAGGTTCAGGAAAATCTGTATTCCATTTTTTATTAAATAATTCAACGGAGCGACCCATTAAGAGTCGGCGTAATAATCCTCCAGAAATTTGAAACATTTTATTTTCCTATTGGTTATTTGGTTAAACAAGGTTTAGGACGGGTAACTAATTGAGTTCCTAAGGTATCAGTAAAGGTAGTCTCATCTTTATAGTGGATCGGGGTTTGTAACATTAAGCGCCATGCTTCTTGTATCGGAATAAGGTTAAGCTTCTCGGGAAATTTTTCTATTAAAAGCTGCTGCACAAGCGGATAGTAATCTGAGTTTATTGTCGGAAAAACATGATGTTCCGTATGATAAGAAAAATTAACATGAAGATAATCAACAATCCGAGGAACGCGAACCGAGAGTGTAGTCATTAGACAATCATCAGTTTCCGACATAGGACAAAGCATATGATGGGTGTAAAGGTAAGACATAATCCCAGTATAACCAATCCATATTGGTAAAAAATAACCGAGTAAAAGTTTTACAGGATGAAATTGTAAAAAAATAATAATACTCAGATGGATTATAAAAATAATTAGTAGTTCAATTGTAATAACCTTTCGTTCTTTGGGATAGACTTTAAAGGGAGCCGGTCCATACCCCAATAACTCATCATTAAATAAAATAACAGAAATAAGATTGCGAAAAATATAGATACCCCAGACATTACACGTTCCTAAAACTAAACTCAATGTTTTGATTTCTGAAGACGGAACAAACCACTCCTGAACTAATTTTCCCCAACTATTAGGTTGCTCGAACAAATAACGGCGATCAGGGTCCTTAAGGCTATTAGTGTTTTGGTGATGTTGGCGATTGTGAAGTGCATTCCAAAAAGTAGGAGGTAGCCAGGTCATCATAAAACCTAATTGATTCACGATTTGTCTTAAAAATCGGTTTTTGATGGTTTTACAGTGCATGAGTTCATGAGTAATAAACATCAAAGCCATGATACTATTGCCCATAATTAAAGCTAAGGGAACAAATAACCAGAGAAAATACCAAGGCCATCGATCAAGGTAGGACGCAGTTCCCCAACCTAGAAGCAAAATGGCAACATTAATCCCTAAAATAAAGACCTTGTTAAGGTCAGGAACAAAAGCCTCATCAGGAAGTAAGGGACGCAAGAGTTTGGCGTACTCTCCCTGTTTCATCAGTGAGTTAAGATTAACGTTATTTTTCACGAACTAAACTCCATTCGCTTTGCCAGAGAGGAATTTTGCAGAACTGTCCCACTCCTCCCCAAAATTATAGTGTAGCGGCGTGATGTCATAATGTCAAGCGTACTACTTGTTCAGTCTTGCGGGCTACTTGTTGAGGGCAGGACAATTCAACCTACTCGTCCATGCCCTTGTTGGGTTCACGCCGAAGGTGCGATGCGGCGCTTGTCACACCTAGATCACGCCTCCTGAGTCGGTAGGCTGGCAAAAGCGGACTGAGTAACCTGGTTGACTGCGGCTGCAGTTTCCGTCTCCATTACTCGTGCGACTAAAAACTGGCAGGTTTGATCGACGTAGCTAGTGATCGCCGCTTAAAAATGGCAAAAAAGAGATATAATTAGGCTGAGATGTCTGTAAGCGTTCACGGAGGCTACGAAGTTAGTGATGAAATCAGAAACCTTTATGGTTCAAGGCAATCACCATATTCAACAGGTAATAACTTGTGGTATCATAGATCAATTATTTGCTAATCTTCCTATTAGTGTTGTCTTCTTCTATAAAGAAAGTGTTGAGTCCAATATATTAACAGATTCGTTAAAAATAGTGTTAAGTGATTTTTCGATTTTTGCAGGGAGATTGAAAAAAATAAACAACAATTTATGTATAGATGCTAACAATCAAGGAATAATTTTCTCAATTACTAAAGATGACTGTTCATTAGATCATGTTATTGAGGAACTTCCAAAAATCAAGAAAGAAAGGCTTGTTAATCTAATTAATCCCCAAAAAGTAATATCTAACCAAAGCCCCGTAATGACTATAAAACTGACCTATTTTGCTTGTGGAGGAATGAGTCTTGGGATTTCCTGGCATCATTCTATTGGCGATATGCACACATTTATGCAACTGATGAAAGCTTGGTCAAATTCAGTAAATGGGAAAAAATATGTTGCACCACTAATTGTTGAAGAAAGAGATTTGTATCTCCAAGAAAAATTAAAAGACAATAACAACAATATTCCTAGTGTTAGATATTTAAGCATTAAAGAATTGTTTAAATTAATATTTTACATATTTTCTTCTGGACAAAATAAGTTTTTATTACAATTTTATTTTTCAAAAAATGAATTAAATAATATGAAACAAGCATTTTTAGAAAATACCAAAAAAAGTTTGTCTATAAATGATGTATTGTGTGCGCATTTATCTAGTATAATCTCCGAAGTCGATCAATATCATAAAGAAAGATACCTGTCAATAATAATTAACTATAGATCCCGAATAGAATTACCAGAAAATCTCTTGGGAAACTTTATTTCAACGATTAATGTTGCAGCTAGTGATACTGTTAATGTTTTCCAAATAGCTAAAGATTTAAGAGAATCAATTAATAATTTTCAAGAATTAAATATGAATTTTTTCTCTACCCAAAAATATATTGAAGAAAAAGGAGGCCCAAAAAAAATCAACAGGTTTGTTAGCGAAGGAATTAATCCACTCAAAAGAACATTGTTTATTACTAGCTGGGTCAACTTTGGCATTTATGATATAATATTTGAGCAGTCAAAGCCATTCTATTTTAGTTATTTTGGAGAGCCTCCTTTTCCTTGGATATCAGCAATGACTGAGGAATTTTCCAATAATGGTGGATTAATTTATTCTGCCTATCTACCGAGTAAATTGGCCAAAAATTTAAAACAAAATGAGAATTTACAAAGAATCCATAAATATCGCGATCAAAAAGAAGTCATGCCAGAATTAGTCAGAAAATTAGAATGGCTTTACTAAAACATCATTACCCACCCTGAAAAGTATTTTCGCAGTCTTTGGGTTAAACATAGAATCTCAGTCATCTCAAATTCCGTTGGCAAAACCCAGTTATAATCAGGGACTACTAAAGTCGTCACTACGAACAAAAAATCTAACAAAAATTAGGGCGAGCCGACGTTGCTCACCCCAATTTCTTAAGCTAATTGCAGCAGACCGCCAGCAAATAGTTTAGTCGGTTTCCACGTGCCAGCGATCGTGTTTTTTCATCTGTTTGCGATATTCAATCCAATTAATATCGTGCTTGCCGGCGGCGACTGTTAGGGCCTCATCGATGCCATCTTCCATCCCCTTAGAGAATTACAGAGAATGATTGATCCTATAATAATGGGAAAATCATCAGAGTGAGGAATTCGCATGAAACCAGCATCCCTGATTCAACCCACATTCCGCACCCTAAGTGTCACAACGTCTCAAAAGAGGAAGATGCCTGAGTCAAAATACTTATCTAGAGGAGTGAGTTGGCGGCAAGCTGCCACCAACTAAGCCGAAAATTTCAGGGTTCCCCCGTTTATTCTCAATAAACAGTGCTTATTGAGAATAAACGGGCAATCAGACTTAACATCTAGGGGGAGATGTTCCAGTTGCTCGCTTTGTTTTGTCACCCCTGGAAGTCAATCCATCTGGTCAAGATAAGAGATAATATTCCTGGCCAGGTTTGGGAAAAAATCTCAAAATGTTGCGCCT
>NZ_JADBVM010000239.1:0-25981 GCF_020244875.1 Microcystis sp. M44BS1 | reverse complement strand
TATGAGGAAAGCTGGTCAGAACTAGAAGCAAGTAGCAATCCCTTTGCTATAATAGTCATGGCACACCTGAAAACAAAAGCGACTACTGGGAAGCTGCCAGAACGGGAACAGTGGAAGTGGAGGTTAATCAGGGGATTGTATGACAGGGGGTTCGAGAGGGAACAGATAATTAAATTATTTGAAATCATCGACAATATGATGACTTTATCAACTGAATTGCAGACAAGTTTAGAGAGTAAAATCAAACAATTTGAGGAGGAAAGAACCATGCCTTTAATGAGTAATATGGAGTCACGAGGAATCGAACGCGGTAAAGAAATAGGTAAGGAAATTGGCGAGTTACGAGGGATAGAACGCGGTAAAGAAATAGGTAAGGAAATTGGTAAGGAAATTGGGGCGTTAGAAAATGCTCGTGATTTTGTCAAAACAGTTTTGCAAGCTCGCTTAGGTGAAGTTCCTTTAGATGTGGAACAATACCTTAATAAAGTTTCGGTACTATCTACATTACAAGAGATTGTTAAATTAGCAGCTACCGCTAATTCTCTCGCAGAATTTAAGCAGTCTTTGGCAAAAATCCAATCCTAGTTCTTTAGAAACCGGGTTTCTTTGAGAACCTATTTAGAAACCGGGTTTCTTTGAGAACCTATTTAGAAACCGGGTTTCTTTGAGAAACCCGGTTTCTTGTCATTGAGAAAACGGGTTTCTTGTAATAAATGTTAATTTTTGTTATAGAAACCTTGAAAGGTTGACGATTCTTTGAGTAAAATAGCCGCAGTAATCTTTCTAGGTCAGCGCCATGACTTCTATTAATACCCACTGAAACCATAATAAATCATAAGCAAAAATCAATGTTAATAATCGATTCTAATCTATGCCAGAGATGAACGTGGGTTGGCTTAAGTACCTAAGCAAAATTAATTACACAAATCTAACCCCCCCTTGCCCCTTGCATGAGTGCCTTTCTCCACTAGGAAATTTATTCTGCACCACTACTTAATTGTTTAATTTTCACCCTTTATTCAGGAAAAAATCATGTCAACCCCTTTTTTAGTTAAAGATATCTTCCCCGGTGCCTCCTCCTCCTACCCCTTCCTTCTAACGGCGGTGGGCAACACCCTGTTCTTCAATGCCAATGATGGCGTGAACGGTGGGGAATTATGGAAGAGCGACGGCACAGCGGCCGGCACGGTTCTGGTCAAAGATATCCGCCCCGGTTCCTCTAGGTCCTCCCCCTACGATCTAACGGCAGTGGGCAACACCCTGTTCTTCACTGCCATTGGCGTGAACCGTCGTGAATTATGGAAAAGCGACGGCACGGCCGCCGGTACGGTTCTGCTCAAAGATATCAGCCCCAGTTCCTATGGCTTC
This sequence comes from Microcystis sp. M44BS1, assembly GCF_020244875.1. NCBI lineage: Bacteria > Bacillati > Cyanobacteriota > Cyanophyceae > Chroococcales > Microcystaceae > Microcystis > Microcystis sp. M44BS1. The sequence continues at coordinate 24,613 of NZ_JADBVM010000239.1, read as the reverse complement.
TCCCCCCGCTCTCTAACGGCGGTGGGCAACACCCTGTTCTTCAATGCCAATGATGGCGTGAACGGTGATGAATTATGGAAGAGCGACGGCACAGCGGCCGGCACGGTTCTGGTCAAAGATATCCGCCCCGGTTCCTCTAGCTCCTACCCCAGCTATCTAACGGCGGTGGGCAATACCCTGTTCTTCACTGCCATTGACGTGAACGGTCGAGAATTGTGGAAAAGCGACGGCACGGCGGCAGGTACAGTTCTGGTCAAGGATATCCGCCCCGGTTCCCCTTGGTCCTCCCCCCGCTATCTAACGGCGGTGGGCAACACCCTGTTCTTCACTGCCATTGGCGTGAACCGTCGTGAATTATGGAAGAGCGACGGCACGGCGGCCGGTACAGTTCTGGTGGGCGACATCCGCCCTGGTGCCTCTAGCTCCTACCCCTTCCTTCTAACGGCGGTGGGCAGTACCCTGTTCTTCCAGGCCTATGACAGCGTGAACGGTACTGAATTATGGAAAAGCGACGGCACGGCGGCCGGCACGGTTCTGGTCAAAGATATCCGCCCCGGTTCCTCTAGCTCCTACCCCGGCTCTCTGACGGTGGTGGGCAACACCCTGTTCTTTACTGCCAATGACGGCGTGAACGGTCGGGAATTATGGAAGAGCGACGGCACGGCGGCGGGTACGGTTTTGGTGGCCGACATCCGCCCCGGTTCCGGTTCCTCTACCTCCTCCTCCCGCAGTCTGACGGCAGTGGGCAACACCCTGTTCTTCGAGGCCAATAACGGCGTGAACGGTACTGAATTGTGGGCCTTAAATGTGGGTGGTCCCACAGTTCCCACCCTCGCTATTGCCGCCACCAATGCCAGTCAAACCGAGGGCAACAGTGGCAGTAAAGCCTTTACTTTCACCGTCACTCGTGCGGTTAATACCACGGGAAGCAATAACGTCAACTGGGCAGTTACTGGCACTGGAACCAATCCTGCTAATGCCACTGATTTTGTCGGGGGAGTATTACCGTCAGGAACCTTGAGTTTTGCGACGGGGGAAACCTCAAAAGTGATTACTGTTGACGTTCAGGGAGATACAACGGTAGAACTGAACGAAAACTTTACCGTCACCCTCTCCAATGCCACCAACGGCGCTACCATTACCACTGCTACTGCCACCGGAACCATTCAAAATGATGATGTAGCAGTTCCCACCCTCGCTATTGCCGCCACCAGTGCCAGTCAAACCGAGGGCAACAGTGGCAGTAAAGCCTTCACCTTCACCGTCACTCGTGCGGTTAATACCACGGGAAGCAATAACGTCAACTGGGCAGTTACCGGCAGCGGCAGCAATCCTGCTAATGCCACTGATTTTGTTGGGGGAGTCTTACCTTCAGGAACCGTGAGTTTTGCGACGGGGGAAACCTCAAAAGTGATTACTGTTAACGTTCAGGGGGATACAACGGTAGAACTGAACGAAAACTTTACCGTCACCCTCTCCACTCCCACCAACGGCGCTACTATTACCACCGCTACTGCCACGGGAACCATTCAAAATGATGATGTAGCAATCCCCACCCTCGCTATTGCCGCCACCAATGCCAATCAAACCGAGGGCAACAGTGGCAGTAAAGCCTTCACCTTCACCGTCACTCGTGCGGTTAATACCACGGGAAGCAATAACGTTAACTGGGCAGTTACCGGCAGCGGCAGCAATCCTGCTAATGCCACTGATTTTGTTGGGGGAATCTTACCTTCAGGAACCGTGAGTTTTGCGACGGGGGAAACCTCAAAAGTGATTACTGTTAACGTTCAGGGGGATACAACGGTAGAACTGAACGAAAACTTTACCGTCACCCTCTCCAATGCCACCAACGGCGCTACTATTACCACCGCTAATGCCACGGGAACTATCAATAATGATGACTTTATCGGTACTTCTGGTCCGGACACCCTTGCGGGAACCTCTGGAGCAGATGCCATGACTGGATTAGCCGGAAATGATACTTATACGGTAAATAACGCCGGGGATTTGGTCATTGAAGCTCTCAACCAGGGAGCCGATACCGTGCAAGCTTCCATTTCCTATACCCTTCCCGACAACGTGGAAAATCTCCTTCTCACTGGCACTGGTAATCTTAATGGCACGGGTAATGGCTTAAATAACCAGATTACAGGGAATAGTGGCAATAATAGCCTCAATGGTGCTGCTGGAATCGATACCCTAATCGGTGGCGCTGGTAACGATAGCCTCAATGGTGCTGCTGGAATCGATACTTTAACCGGTGGGGTGGGGACAGACATCTTCATCTTCCAGTTTGGTCAGTCCACTGCCGCAGCCCTAGACGGAGTTACGGATTTTGCTATTGGTGATGATAAGATTGACCTGCTTAGTCAAGCTGGTGCGGCCATTAATGCCCCGGTCGCTTTTACCCGGGCAACAGATAGCACCACGACCAATATTAACACCATTGTTACTAACGTCTTTACCGATGCTAATGGGGCAACAGCCGGAAATCAAGCTCTCGGAATTAACAGTGCTGTTTTAGTGCGGGACAATAGTTCTTCTACTTACCTAATTATCAACGACGGCACGGCGGGTTTCCAAAGTGCTAATGATTTGGTGATTAATCTCACCGGATTAACGGGTACTTTACCAGCGCTCGGCACTATTGCGGTCAATAGTTTCTTTGTCTAAATTAATGGGGGGATTCTTAAATCGAGTTCCCCCATTCACCAGTCATCAACTCATCGGCTCTGACAGGCGATCGCCATTGGTGCGAGTTTCAAACGTAAGCGTCAAAGTTGATCACAGGGAAGGAAATGGTGATCGCAGTGGGAGGCGGTCACTATGGCGTAAACTCAAGGGGGATTAGTGCAATCAGTAACGTTTAGTTCATGACCAATGCACCTGACGACTACGATAGTCCTTGGAAAACGGCTCTGGTGCGGTATTTCCAGGAATTTCTGGCGTTTTACTTTCCGGCGGCTTATGAGTCCATTGATTGGACATTCCCCCATAGGTTTCTGGAGCAAGAACTGGCCCAAATTGTGGCAGATGCGGAATTAGGGCGGCGACGGGTGGACTGTTTGGTAGAAGTGACCCTGACCACGGCCAAGCAGGAATGGGTTTATATTCATGTGGAGGTTCAGGGGCGACGGAATAGAACCTTTGCTGAACGGTTGTTTATTTACAACTATCGGCTTTATGACCGTTACCGTCGCCCGGTTGCCACCTTAGCCGTGTTAGCAGATACAAATCCAAGCTGGCGACCCCAGGGATTCAGCTACGACTTGCTTGGTAGTCGGACAAGCATTGAATTTGCGACAGTAAAAATTCTTGACTACGCCAACTGTCTCAATGCTTTGCTAGACAATCCCAACCCTTTTGCCCTGGTGACTGCGGCCCATTTATTAACCCAACAAACCCGCAATAATCCGTCAGGGCGCTATGACGCCAAGTGGCAGTTGGCTCGATTACTATATGAGAGGGATTGGGATAAGCAACGGATTCTTGATTTGTTTGGCATTATCGACTGGTTAATGAAGTTGCCCCAAGACTTGGAGAAACAACTGTGGACGTCCATTCAAAATTTGGAGAAAAATAAAGCCATGCCCTATGTCTTATCGGTAGAACGTATTGCCCGTCAAGAAGGTCGTCAAGAAGGTCGCCAGGAGGGTCGTCAGGAGGGGCTTCTCGAAGGAGAATCTCTGCTGATTGTGCGACAGTTGTCAAAACGATTTGGTACCCTGAGTCCGGATGTGGTAGCCCAGATTCGTGGGCTGACGGCGTCGCAATTAGAACAGTTGGGGGAGGCTCTCTTGGGTTTTCAATCCTTGGCGGATTTGGATAACTGTTTGGATTCCCTTTAAATTCAGGTTTGTTAAGCGACCAGTTTAGTCAGTCCACTGCCGCAGCCCTAGACCGAGTTACGGATTTTGCTATTGGTACTGATAAAATTGACCTGCTTAGTCAAGCTGGTGCGGCAATATCGTACTTTTAGCCCTGAAATATATGATAGCGATGATAGTTTAAAAAATCCAAATCTGGTAAAAAGCGATCGGGAACATTTAAAGTTTTACCGCGATAGTTGATAAAATTTAGTGCTAACGTCTCGCTACCTTGATCCTGAGCCTTTTTTTCGATCTCATGGCCAATAATTAATCTTAAATCCTCATCGAAACTAATTAAACCTCGATCGAAAGCAGTATCATGAGTACGAGCTAGGCACAGTCCATTATGAGGGTTTAAACGTTGTTCGGGAAATTGACTCCAGGGTAATATATGACTAGCTGTTAATAACAGAGGAATGGGATTTCCTGTAATACAGCAACGATAGTTATATAGGGCTAAAATTGTCTTTCTAAAAAAGTTTTGTCCGATTCTAACTTTTCTGATTGCTTCGTTTTCTGTTTTGATCTTTCCCGAAAAATCAAGTCTAGTAAAATCCTCTTGCTGCTCGTTGATAACTCCTAAAAGAACTTGTAATTTTTCCTCACTTTCTAGGGCCAATTCTGTCCAGTTATCCTCGAACTCCTGCCAGATTTGCCGATCAGCTTTACTGATACCTTTTAACCCCTGTACTCCTCGCAATTGATGTCTAGGATCGAGAGAACCAAAATTACATAATTTCATCACTAGGGCCGATGGTGTTCGCTGTAACTTTTCAGCGACTTCGATAATAACAGGATTGTTAGTATGGAATTGTCCATAGGGAAATTTATAGTATAAATTGAGAGCGATCAGCAGCTCATCCCTTGTCCATAAATTCTTAGTCATAGCCCTTGGAAAATACCACCATCAGCCCTGAAATTACTGCTCAAATCAAATCGGGAAAAACTTCGCGCACTGCTGGATGAATTAACCGATGATTGGCGACATTTAACCCCTTAGCGAGGGAAACATCTTGATCCAAGGCTTTTACCCCATGGTCGGCTAATTTAATAACGTAGGGTAGGGTACTATTATTTAAAGCTTGGGTTGCCGTCCAGGGTACTGCTCCAGGCATATTAGGCACTCCATAATGTACTACTCCCGACTCCAGGTAAGTCGGTTGACTGTGGGAAGTGGCCCGCAGGGTTTCCACGCAGCCACCTTGGTCCACTGCCACATCGACAATTACAGAACCAGGGTTCATTTTGGCGACTAAAGAGCGAGAAACTAGAGTCGGCGCTCGTTTTCCTAAGACTAGCACTGCCCCAATCAATAAATCGGCCTTAGGAACCACATTTTCTAATTGTGCTGGGCTACTATAAAGCAATTCTACCCTGGAACCGAATAAAGTCTCTAAATAGGCCAAGCGCTCGACGTTAATATCTAAAATAGTTACTTTTGCTCCCATACCGATGGCAATTCTGGCCGCTTCCGTACCCACCACACCACCGCCAAGGATAACCACTTGTCCAGGACTCACCCCGGGGAAACCCCCCAGTAAAACTCCCCTACCTCCCTGTTGTTTTTCCAGATAGCGGGCCCCAAATTGTACCGAAAGACGACCGGCAATAACACTCATGGGAGTTAAGAGAGGCAAGCGACCATCGGCAAGCTCGACCGTTTCATAAGCGATCGCAGTTGTTCCCGACTCGATTAATGCTTCCGTTAAATGGCGCTCGGCAGCTAGGTGTAAATAGGTGAATAGGAGAGCTTCCTTGTTTAAAAAGCCGTATTCTGTCTTAAGCGGCTCTTTTACCTTGACAACTAGCGGTTTATCCCAAACTTGGGCTGCTTTTTCCACAATTTTGGCCCCGGCTTTTTGGTAATCCTCATCGCTGAATCCGGCACCCAACCCGGCGGCCGTTTCCACAAATACCCTATGACCGCGATCATTGAGTACACGCACACTACTGGGACTTAAACCGACGCGAAACTCTTGATCTTTAATCTCTTTGGGAACACCTATTTCCATAGTTTGCTTCTGGGGGACTATTTCTAACTACTTTAGCCTGTTAGTCCTAGTCTGCGAGTTATCAGACATACTATTCGGGAATTTTAGAGACTTTTTTGGTATTCTTCCAGCAAATCGATTAAATCTATCTGACATTTGCTGGGTAATAAATCCGCTAGAGAAACTTGTAGATGACCACCTCCGAGGGTGACTTTTATCTCCCGCAGGACAGACATGACTGCATTCTCGCTTAAACTGTCGTTTTCGAGCAAAGGGAAGACTTTTTCGGCAACGACGCTGTGTAAATGTGCTTCCCGGAGATAGAGATGCCATTTAGCCACGTCAATGTAGATATTGTCGCCGATTTGGGCCGCCAGATTTTCGATGTCCTGAGTTGTGTTAGCCATGGGATGTTACCGAGTAGTTAGCGATCGCCGCTATATAAATCAAATGTCCCACCAATAGAATAGCCCAAATTCCCGTGAACAGATTTAACCAAGTCCAATCGGAAAATTTAATGATATGAAAAAACCACAACCCTGAATTAATCGCTAAAAAACCCGCTACATGAACGGCGAAATTCATGCGATCATCTAAACGTCGGAAAGCGGGATCGTTTTTGCGGTCGGGTTGACGGGGCCAACGAGGAGGCATAAGCAGTGATCAGTTATCAATTATCAGTTATCAGTGTACCGTTTTTTTTAGCTAAGGGACTTGCGCTTTGATAATGTACCTTTTGGGCGAACGCAGTTCGCCCCTACATTGTGGACAAAATCCGTTACTGTAGGGGCGCAAAGCTTGCGCCCTCCGATCGATTGGGATATTATTCCCACGCAAGTCCCTTAAGTTGCCAGAGTTCCTATCCTAACCAAGAAGTTAATTTTGTCCTATTACTTATCTACTGGTGGCGATTTCTACTTCGGGTAAGATTTCTAAAGATAAACGGGTTCTGACAGTGCCAGAAAGACGTTTAAGCAGTTGTGGGCGTAAATCGCGCAGAATATAGATTAATTCGTCTCCTGTGCGCCATTCTTCCCTTTCTGTGACTACCTGTAGGGAATTATCGCGACGCAATAGTAGGGGCAGCAGTTCGCCATTTTCGATTAATTTAGTTAATCTGGTTTGTTGTTCGCTCAAATCATCGGTTTTAAAGATGGTTTTACCCAATTTAATCTGATTATCGTCTAAATACTGATTCCATTCCTTGACCGAAAAACTAGGCAGAAAAACCTGATTAACTTTATTTTTATCTGGGTTGGGGGTTCCCGCAAAGGCAGCCAACACCCGGGGAGGATGAAATTCCTCCCTAGCTCTCTGGGCTAAAACCAGATTAACCTCGCTATTATTAGTCAAAACTAGAAAAGTCCCCATGGATTCGATGCCGGCTTCTTGCAGTATTTTTGTATCAAGTGCGCTACTCTGCAGCACCGTTAAACCCTCTTCTTGTGCTTGCTGACAGGCTGCGGCATCCGTATCGATTAAAACCACGTTTTCCCCTTGTTCTTGGAATAAACAGCCGATTAAGCGACCTAGGGGATTACAACCGACGATTACTGCCCCTGTTGCCGCAGAAGAAGTGATTTTTAGCCCTTTTGCCACCCACCGCGCCGTTAATCCCTGAATAAAAACGGTCATTAAAATTGTTAAAAAGACTAAAGCTTTGATCGCTTCACCGCCATTAATACCGGCACGGGTGAGTAAAATGGCAAATAAAGAAGCTACAGAAGCAGAAACTATTCCCCTAGGCGCAACCCAAGCGATGAATAACTTATGTCGCCAATTTAGATCACTTTTTAGGGTACACAAAGCCACACTCAGGGGACGCACCACCAGCATCAAGACTAACACCGTCAGGACGCTGCCCCAACCCAAAGCGATGACACTGGCGATCGAAAGATCCGCCGCTAGTAAAATAAACAGTACCGACACGCAAAGAGTCGTTAATTGACCCTTAAAACGCCTTAATAACCGCTCATCGGGAACAGCCGCCGCTTTTAGCACAATTCCCGCCATTACCACCGCCATTAACCCCGATTCACTGCGACTAAATTGCGATAAACCAAATAATCCCCAGACTCCCGCTAAAACCACGAGATTCTTTAGCTCAAAAGTCAAAAAATTGCAAGTTTTTATAATAAAACTTAACAATCCCCCTCCAGCAATGCCGATCGCCGCCCCGATGCCTAAACGCAGGGTTAAACCAGTGATAATTTCCATGGGGCGGGCATGACTATCAATAATTGTATTTAGCACCACTACGGCTAAAATTGCGCCCACAGGGTCGATTAATACCCCTTCCCCTTCCAAAAGCGTCGCCACCCGTCGATCTACGGCTACTTGCTTCAGCAAAGGCCCGATCACCGTCGGACCAGTTACCACCACTAAAGAAGCGTAAAGAAAAGCGATCGGCCAGGGAAATTCCCCCAACCAGTGGGCTGCCATACCGCCACCGATGAGAGTGATGGAAGTACCGAGGGTGACAAGGTTGCGTAAACTGCCAGAAACTCGCCCTAATTCCCGTCCGTTTAGGCTTAAACCACCTTCAAATAGGATAATCGCCACAGAGAGGGCAACAAGGACTTCTAAGCCAATTCCCAGACTTTGGGGGTGTAGAATTTCCCAACCATCGGACCCTAAGGCAATCCCAAAAATGAGCAGGAAGACAATACTGGGAACTTTCAGGTATTCGGCAATGACTTGGGCTGTAATACCCGCCACCACAGTGATGACAATTTGCAGGGTAAGGGCGAAAGATGGATCCATGTTTAGCGATCGGTTATCGGCTATCGAGGCGGGGTTATGGTTGGGGTTTAATCATTCTAATTTTGACTCTCCCCCGCTAACCGCTCGCGCGGTGTAGCGGGAGATTCTCGGTTCATAGGTTTTTAACTAGATCGACCTGGTTTAACCCAGTCGATCCCCGTCAAATCGCCTCCGCGAGCGTTTTCTAACACGGTCAGTCCGACCGCGTTTTTTCCTCGGTTCTCGATTACCTTCGCTGATGCCGTGTCTCTCGGTTCAATGTGGCCGCAAGAATCACACCGGTGAACTCTTTCTGATAACGACTTTTTGCCAGTAATCGCGCCACAATTCGGACACTCCTGGGAAGTTCCGTTTTTATCGACCTTAAGATAATATTTCCCCCGTTTCCAAGCGACAAACGGTAGTATCTCATTAATAAAACTACCGATGCCCGAATCCAGAGATTGTTTTCTAACGATCCCTCTAGACCAGGAAATGAAGTTAATATCTTCGACAAAGATATTATCAGCAAGATCACAAAGGTAATGAGCTAACTTAAAGTGCCAATCTCTACGAGTATTAGACACTTTTTCATGTAATCTCGCTATCTTCTCCTGAAGTTTTAACCAATTGCTAGAGCCTTTAGTTTTCCGTTTCAAGCGTCTTTGTAGCAATTTAAGCTTACTCTGTACTTTCAACAAAAATCGAGGGGCTTTGATTAAATCTCCCCGTGAAGTAGCAACAAAACTCTCAATCCCCGCGTCAATTCCTAAACAGGTTTTCCCCACTGTCATATCGGGAACTAATTCCGTAGATTGGAAGGAAACCGAAACGTAAAATCCCGACGCTTTTTGGATAATTCGAGCTTGTTTAGGCTCGAACCCAGACGGGTATTCTCTAGATTGCCTGATTCTAATTTTTCCCAATTGTGGAAAATTTAAGTATTCGTCACCTAGAAAGCTTTTTGACAGCGTAGGAAAAACAAAACTCCGCATCTTTTTCTTAAATCTAGGAAAGCCGAAGCCTTTCGATTTCATCTGGTTAAACGCCTTATCTAAAGTTTTTAAGACTTGCTGTAAAACTTGAGCGTTAACCGTCTTTAATATCGGGTAAACTTTTTTAGCTTCCGTTAGATTTTTAGCTTGAACGAAGTAATTAGGATAGGGTTCATCCGCAGGAATTATGTACTCGGAAACTAGCGAACAGTGATCCGCAAGACACTTTCGAGAGTTTAACCAATCTTTCCGTTCTGAAAGAGCGTAATTATAAACGCTTTTGCAAACATCAAGAATGTGGATTATCTCCTGTTCCTGTTGTCTGTTTACCTTTAGTTTGTACTGGTAGGTAAGCGTTATCACTGTCTTTCGTGAGCGTGATGTATAGTTAAATTATAACACTTACTGCCTAGGATATCAACTATAGCGGTTCTCACACCTGTGTGGCACAGTTTAACCTTTGCTAATTAAGCTTTTCACCATCGATAATGTATCTCTTGCGAACAGGAAACGCTATAATTACAATCATGGACCAAACTAATCGCTAACCTTAAAACAGTTAGTAGTCGCTTAATTAGACAAGAATTTCCGTATTTGGCGGCCGAGTATTTCGACAACAAACCCTATTTTTGGACGGGAGCTTATTTCGTGGCTAGTTGTGGCGACGTTACTGTCGAACAACTAAAAAAATACGTCGAGAACCAAAACTCCCCGAAAGTGGAAACGCTACCGCGTTAGTTTTATTCTGGTCGCGATTCATCTCGCTCCATTGAGATAGTTTTGATTCCCGCTCTGGCCCGGTCGGGAGGAAATAATACCAATTCTCCAAAGTCTGACTACAGAAGTTTAATCCCCCTAAATCCCCCTTAAAAAGGGTGACTTAAATTCGATGTGTAGTTTTCATTTAGAGAAATGGTATAAGCATATTCCAGAAAAAGGGTTTTTTTGAGAAACCCGTTTTCTAACTGATAACTCAAAAAGATTGGGATTGAATGGCTGTGATTACCACCGTATTGATAATATCGGGAACGGTACAACCGCGACTGAGATCATTGACGGGTTTTTTTAATCCCTGTAGGATTGGACCAATCGCTAAAGCTTTTGTTTCCCGCTGTACGGCTTTATAAGTATTATTCCCTGTATTCAGGTCAGGAAAAATAAACACCGTTGCTTGGCCCGCCACCTCTGACCCCGGCATTTTTTGGGCGGCTACTTCCCTATCTACCGCCGCATCGTACTGAATTGGCCCTTCTAGCTTCAAATCGGGGCGTTTTTCCCTAGCGATTTTGGTCGCTTGTCGTACTTTTTCCACGTCTTCTCCCTGGCCCGATTGACCCGAAGAATAGGAAAGCAGGGCGATTCGCGGTTCAATTCCGAATTTTTGGGCGGTTTCGGCAGAAGATAGAGCAATTTCGGCTAATTCCTCGGCACTGGGGTCGGGATTGACCGCACAATCCCCATAGACCAAGACTCGATCCTCTAGACACATAAAAAAGACCGAGGAGACGATCGCACAATCGGGCTTAGTTTTGATAATCTGGAGTGCAGGCCTAATCGTGTGTTGAGTGGTATGCACTGCCCCCGATACCATACCATCAGCATCGCCTCGATACACCATTAAAGTGCCAAAATAGGAGACATCCTGTGCATAATCCCGGGCCATATCGAGATTCATTCCCTTGGCTTTTCTCGCTTCGTAGAGGGTCTGCACATAGCTTTCAAAATGGGGACTAGCCACGGGGTTAATAATTTGCAGGCGATCGAGATCGAGAGTGATACCATGTTTTTTAATCACCATTTCGATCTCGTCTGGTTGTCCCAAGAGGGTTAAATCGACGATATCCTGTTCGATTAAAACTGTGGCTGCCTGGAGGATGCGCGGTTCGGTTCCTTCGGCCAAAACAATGTGACGTTTTTGCGCTTTGGCCTGTTGTACGAGATTATAGGTGAACATCTTCGGGGTAATCCCCTGGGTCCGCAAAGTGCGAATTTGCGCTTCTAGGCGATCGAGATTGATGTTACTGTGAAAAAGCTGCAGACTGAGGTTAATTTTATCGTAGTCCGTCGAGGTCAGGGTGGTTCGCACATCGTGGATGTGTTCGGCCGTGGTATAGGTATCGGTGGTGACGGAGAGAATCGGTAAGGGATCGGGCAAACCGTCAATTAAACGGGCGATCGAAGGATTGAGGTTATGACCTGCTGTTAAGACTATACCAGCTAATTGGGGATAATTGGCCGATTGGTGGGCCTGTAACATCCCGATAATCACATCGCCGCGATCCCAAGGGGTGATAATTAAACTATCTTCTTTTAGCCGCTCTAGGGCATTTTGCATCTGCATGGCCACCACCAGAAAGTTACTAGCTAAACTATCTAATCTGTGCTGTCCGTAGAGAACTTTTGCCTGTAATTGTTGGGCTATTTCTGCTACTCGCGGGCTGCTAAGTTTAGCATTGTGGGGAATCACTCCTAGGGCATATTCTTGGGGGGGAAAAATTTTAGTTAGGGTTTTCCGTAATTCCTCTATTTTTTCCTCTTCAGCTTGATTGATAATAATTCCGATCACCGTACAACCTTTATCTTGGTAGGTATCGCAGGAAATCAGGATCGGACTAAGGGCATCTTCGACACTGCGCTGGTAGGCATTACCTAATATTAAGATGGGATGGCCGAGATTTTTGGCGATTTCTGTATTTAGTTCAAATTCAAAGGCGGAATTTTCTTGCAGATAATCGGAACCTTCACAGAGGATAAAATCATATTTATTTTCTAAGTTTTTAAACTTTTTGATAATTTTTTCGATAATTTCATCAAATTTTTGTTGTACCAATAAATCCTTCACTTCGTCGTAACATAAACCAAAGGCCTCTTCGTAGGTTTGTTCTAATTTAAAATAATTGAGGATTAAGTCAATGTCTTCATCCCGATGACCTTCGGAACAGTCGAGAACAATTGGCTGGAAAAAAGCAACTTTATTAGTTTTGCGGAGAATTAAGTCGATAATTCCTAAAGCTACTAACGCTCTACCGCTTCCCGTTGCCGTCGTGCTGATATATAAAGAGTTAGTCATGGGTATATGAAGAATAATAACGAATAACGAGGGTGGTTTTTATCCCCCCTGCCCCCCTTATTAAGGTGGTTTTTATCCCCCCTGCCCCCCTTATTAAGGGGGGATTAAGGGTGTGAATTGTTGGGAAATTTTCAGGTAAACTATCTTTAGTTGTTGGCTAATCCAGAGATTTTTATCACAGAGCGATCGCTGTTTAAATATCTACTAGGGAGTGATCGGCTATACCTTGTAATCTAGCAGTTATTTTGTCCGATTGCTGTTCACTGGTAACATTTTTGGCATCGACTTGATTTAATTTCCTCAGATTACAATAAAGACTCCAGAAAATCCTATCACTGGCTTTCCAGCTAGGGCTTGATTTTTCACAAAGATTTAAGCTTATCTCTCTCCGCTTGCCATTAAATTTTAACTGGAAGCAATTACCCCAGATTGTTGAAACCATTGGCTAATTCCGGCGGCTAAAACCTGCGCTAGTTGTTTTTGTGCTTGAGTATCGGTAATCCACTCAAATTCTTGAGGATTACTCATAAATCCTAACTCTAATAACAAAGAAGGACTACTATAGGGACGAGTTAAAGCTAAATTATTCCAAAATACTCCATAGGAAGGACGGTTAAGATTTTTGGTTAAATAATCGTGGAGAAAAACCGATAAATCCGCTGCCTGGGGATGATACCAAAATATGCCAATTCCTTGAGTATTTAAGGCATCTCCATCATCGGGTAAAGCATTATAGTGAACCGATAGTGCTAGGGTTGGTTGCAGATTATTAATCATCTCTACCCGTGCTGGTAGGGATAGCTCAATGTCCGTTTCTCTGGTTAAATAAACTGTTGCCCCCAATTTTTCTAACTCCCGTTTAATTAATTTAGACATAAGCAAATTAATCTCTTTTTCTGTGTAACCCGTAGGACCGACAGCACCGGTTTCTTTACCTCCGTGTCCTGGATCTAATAAAATAACTTTTCCCTGTAAATTATCACTTTTTTCTGGGGGATGACGCAGGGTTAAGATTAAATTTGTCCCTTGGTAACGAAGACTATAACCCCACTGTTGTTTTTGATTAAGATTAAAAGTGTATTCTATCGTGGTCGGGTTAATTTGTCGCCAATCTAAACGTCTAACTAAAGGATTATCCACCAGAAAAATTGTATCGGTTTGGGCAATGGTATTATAGAGGGTCAAAATAAATTTATCATCTTCTTGTGCCACGGCGATGGGTACAGGATGGGAGAGAGGAAAAATAATTTCCGTTGCTTGATTGATACTGCGAGAAGAGAGACCACGAATATTAGCATTATCCAGGACTTCATTAACTATTAAACGGGTTTCTCGCTCTAAAATCCAACCACCATAATCTAACCGTAACCAATCTCCTTCTTTCCCAGTGACTCTCGCTTTCGTGCCTTGGGGTAAAGGAGTTAAACGGGAATAATCACTACCCGGTCCCGTGCGTGCTACCCCTTGGGCAGCTATAATTTCAATCACTGGTAAATTTTGATCGCTAATAATGTTAATTTCTCCTTGACCTTGTTGACTAATCGATCGATTATTTAATTGTGCTGTAAAAATAGGTTTTCCTAAGTTAGCCTCTTGTTGAAACTGTTGACAACCTCGATAGTAACCAGTTTTATCCTCGGAATTCGCTTGATTAAGATTAGTTAAAACTGCGGCATTACTAGGCAGTTTTGTGGTTTGAGGTTGGGGTAAAAGAGGCAGTATTTTATCTCCTAACTGCACAGACACCTGAGATTGGGGAGTGGCAATCGCACTAAAACAAATCCATTCCCCCACTAACCTCGTCTTATGGACAGAAGGACTGAGAGAGTTATCAGCAAAAGCTAAGTCTTGGGGAATAACTGCTTGAGTATCTCGACGAATTATTTGACGATTAATAGTTTGGTTTTGATAGCGAATAGTGAAATTATTTTCGCCAACTTGTAGGGGAAAACTAGGGGCAAAATATCCTTTAGCACTGCGTTGAATCGGTTGATTATTGAGCAAAACTTGACCCGATGGAGGAGCAGAACCAATAAAAAAGATTCTGGCGGCCGTGGTTTGATGATTATCGGGAGGATAAACAATCATCAATGAGGTAGATTTGGCGCTGATACTCTGATAAAAACCGATTAATAGCACTAAACCTAAACCGATTAAGATATTTTGCCCAAAAGTTCTCACCTTTAACCAGAATAGCCCCATATTATCCCCCTCTTAGCTGACAAATATTATCCTAAAACAAATTCTGGAGGTTTGTTGTTCGTCTTCTCAGTTGTACTGCATTTAAACTGATCAGGAAAATTAGTACAAATGCTCTGACTTCTTCTCCCTTCTCCCCATCACCCCATCACCCCCCGCAACGCGCACGCAGTGACCACCCCATCACCCCATCACCCCATCACCCCATTACCCTGTTTTTGACCCTCATCCCTTATGATCAAGATAGATTAACTTTTGTAAAGGAATCGGAGTTATGGCTTTAACCGTTGGAACAATCGCACCGAACTTTACCACCACCGACGATACTGGAAAAACCGTTTCCCTGTCGGATTTTCAAGGTAAAGTCGTAGTTTTATACTTCTATCCCAAAGATGATACCCCCGGCTGCACCAAGCAAGCACAAAGCTTCCGGGATAACTACGAACAATACCAAGACAAGGAAATAGTAGTCTTCGGGGTGAGCAGGGATGACCAGGGTTCCCATGCACAATTTAAAGAAAAATACGGTTTACCCTTCCAATTGCTAGTAGATACCAATGGTGCTATCACCAAAGCTTATGATGTCGATGGTGGTGGTTATTCTAAGCGCGTCACCTATATCATCGATGGAGAAGGCAAAATTAGCCATGTGGATGACAAAGTGAATACCGCTAGTCACGCATCGGATATTCTCTGTGTAGTCGGTTAATTTTTCCTAAAATCTTTTCTGGGTGTGTTATACCATTTTTCATAAGTAATGGCAGAGATGGTTAATCGCCCTCACCCCTAACCCCCCAACCCCCCCGACGTCGGGGGGGCAAGGGGGGGTAAGATACCTGCCAAGAATAAAGAAAAATGGTATTAGGGCAGCCTAATACACCCGATACCCCAGTTCACTGTTAACGAAGGCAGGAGGCAGGAGGCGTTGGGTTTCATGCTTCAACCCAACCTACGTTCCACTGATAATCAGTTTTTAATAACCGGATTTGGTATAACTAAATAGGTCTTGCTGATGATGAACTGAATATTAAAAATCGGACTAAAATAATACTATTATCAAATATCTTGGTGGGATTAATCGGCAATCATGGTTAAGTTTAGCAAGTACCTAAAGGGGTTTGGGATTGTTGCTGGAGTGGCTTTTTTGTTGTTGGTTACTCACCGAGCGGCTCCCCGAAAGGCAGTGGAAAATGAGCAGATGAAGGGGGTTTGGTTAACCAATATTGGCACGATATTGTTACATCATACTACGTCCTTAGATGAGGTGTTAAATCATCTTTCGCGATCGGGTTATGATCGGGTGTATTTTAGTGTTTATGGGTTGAGGGGAACGCTTTATCCGACTTCCCAACGTCCGACGAATTGGTTGTTTGTGCCGCCGTTGAGCAATCCCTGGAGGGCAGCGGTTAAGGAGTCTTTACGGCAGGGTTTGAAGCCATTTGCTTGGTTTGAGTATGGTTTGATGCTGTCGCCTAAGGATCCCATTGCCAAAAAGCATCCGGATTGGTTATTAAAAACGCCCACAGGGAAGACGGTGGTGGAAACGAATGTCTGGTTAGATCCAGCGAATCCGCAGGTGCAAGCCTATCTTTTGGGCAATATGGAAGATATTTTAAAAGAAAAAGATTTGGCGGGGATTCAGTTAGATGATCATTGGGCGGTTCCCCGTGTTTTTGGCAATAAAAGTCAAGCTTTAACGAATTTAACCCGCAAGTTGCACGATCATGTCAAGGCGATTAATCCCAAGTTGGTGGTGAGTCTTTCGCCTAATCCTCACTCTTTTGCGGTGAATAAATATAATCAAAATTGGTTGGCTTGGGTGCGTCAAGGGATTGTGGATGAGGTAGTCCTACAGATCTATCGGAAAACTCCCAATCAGGTGGCGGCAAGTCTTTCGGGTTCGGGACTGGCGACAGCTTCCCGATATGTGCCGGTGGGGGTGGGTTTATACGCGGGTTGGAATCCTGATTTTTCCTTAAAGGGTTTACAGGCTCAGATGAGGACGGTGGAGCAGCAGGGTTATGGCTATTCGTTATTTTGTTGGGAATTTGTGGTCATGCGTCATCTTTTTAATCATATTCCCCGGTTTTAAGTGAAAAGGCTAGTATAATTAAGGCTGTTCTAAGTAAGTGGTTCTAATTACATAGAAGATAGATTTTGCCTTCGATCTCCCCCTGCCTTCTATGGGGCTGATTCATAGTAGGGTTGATTCATGAATCAACCCTACCCTTAATACTGGGGCTGATTCATTCTCCGAATCTAATTCTTTTTTTTGCTACTCTTAATGGCTTATGAGGTAAGCTAGGGAGTAGGGGAGTACAGGTTTTTGCTCTCATAGTAGATTGATTCATGAATCAATCTACCGTTAGAGGAGCCTCATACACCCAATGTTTATTTTCCAATTCACTGATACACTCGACCGCGCCAACTTTGGGGACGGGTAAAAGCAGAGATAAAAATGCGGATAACTGCCAGCGGATCTGCTAGGGGAGATAGCCAAAATAATCCTGAAGATAGATTGACTTTTTCGCCGCGATAGTAGCTAGGAGAAACAGCCAATAAAAGGGCAAAACGAATCAATAACAGCAGCAGGTTTAAAGTCAAGACAATTTTTAAACTCAGGAAATCGTAGCCAAAAAACAAAGCTGTGAGCAGTAAAGGGGTGATAATTATCGGTAATCCCTGAGTAAGAGCTAATAAAGCTAAATCGCCCCATAATTGCCCCTGATAGGAGGCATCTTTGAGGTCAAGAGATCTGCCCCATTCGCGCCAAGTTTCCCTGAGTCCTTCGTACATCCGCACGCGAATTAACTTCGCCCCATCGAGAAATCCCACCCGATAGCCTTTCGTTGCCGCTAGACGGGCGAGGGTGACATCATCGCAAAAAGAACCTTTTGCCCCGCTATAACCGTCTAAAGCCGCTAAAACTGACCGCCGGCAGAGAAAACATTGACCATTGGCCATGACTCGTTCGGGATCTTGCCCGCGCACTCCGGCCGCATCAAAGCGATAGAGCAAAGTCATCAATAAAGCTGGCTGTAACCACCATTCTCCCGGATAGGAGAGGATAAATTGCGGCGACAGGGAAACTAAATCGTAACCTTCTGCGATCGCAGCTTTGACCAAACTAGCCACTAAATTTGCCTGAGGTTGCGTATCGGCATCAATGCCCAAAATCCAGTCACTTTTAGGAGAACTAAACAAAAAACCATTGTGTAACGCCCAGGGACGACCTACCCAATCAGGAGGCAAAGGATAATCGGTTTTCAAGCGAAAGCGGGGGTCTTTTGCCGCTATCTCTTTAACTTTTTCCCGCGTACCATCTTGGGAATTGCTATCGACAATCAGAATTTCTCGCACTTCGTAACTCTGTTGACTCAATCCCCGTAAACAACCGTCAATCCTGGCCACTTCGTTTAACGTCGGCACAATCACGCTTACCGTCCCTAACATCTCCGGGGTGGGAGGTTGGGGAGTCAGGGGAGGACGACGACGCGCCCCTTTTAGCAAACGGGAAAGAAGGATAAAAAAGGCAACAGCCTGAGACAGCAGTAGCCCCAGGCAGAATGCACCGAGAATTATCTCAGTTAACAACTTATTTGGCTCCTCTCACCGAAACAACGGGGATTTTTAGGGTTGTTACTTCGCTGGTTGCCACTGTTTGCCCGGAAGCAACAGTCTTGGCGCGATTATAGAGGAGTGTTAAAGGCAGAATACCGGTGAGTAATCCTAAGAAAATCGGCGGATAAATACCAGCACCCATACTCATGACCGTCGCAAAGCCAAAATTACCCAAATACATCACAAAAGGCAGGGTTAAATCTTGACTTGGCAGTTTCACCGGTTGCACTTGCCAGATTAAAGTGGCCACCGTCATAAAAACACAACCCGTGCCAAACCAACCGGCAAAATTTTCATAGGGCATCCCAAAAAAAGCCCCCGGTTGTTCCCAAATCCAGAAGGGGATGGTAGTTTGACTCATGGCCGGATCTAGGACAAAATCCCAGGAAGTTAATAATACCCCCCCGATAGCGATCGCTCCTAGATTTTGTAGCCATTGGGGTAAAGCAAGAGTGGATAAACCAACACGAGCGATAATATAGGCACTAAAACCGAGATAAAACCAAGATAGGGGGATAGTAAAGGGTACTAAACCTGCAATTTTGTAACCTAGGCCCGAAAGATAACGATAATGACCGAAAGGAAAGCCGGTACTGGTTCCTAATAGTTCGCTACAAAGGGATAAACTGATAGCGGGAACCATGAATCCTAACCAGTGCCACACTCCTAGAGTCCGATAGGCATAAACAGCCACGGCTGCCATTCCTAACACCATATACACCACACCCCCGCCGGCCATTGACCAAGCAAAGGCGGTTTTGCCAAAATCCGGTAAATTGGCCACAAATTCGGGATGGGGCAAGACTAGCAACAATCCCGCTAGTCCAAAAGCCATCGATACGATATGACCGATGAGCAGAGCTTTTTCGATCGCAATTAGTCGTCTCATTAAATCTCTAGCACTGCGAAAGGATAATCATTTTCAAGTTTACAAATCTTTATTAAAGAATTATTACCCAGATCGGTCACTTTCGGCAAAAAAGTTTTACAGGGGTTAGGGAGTTTCCTGTAGTGGTGGTTTAGGAGTCCCTAGGCAGTCCCGATGAAAAAATTTTCACCCCCACAGATGAAAGAGGTTTCCTTCCTCACACCCTACACCCCACACCCCACACCCCACACCCCACACCCTCTTTCAAGTCAGGAGAATCAAGAACGAATAATAATCAATCAAATTGTCTATTTAGAGATTTTGTGGTACTTTATACTTAGTTTTTTCATTTTTTCAACCCCCAAAAATTAATTATGCAAGGGGCAATGACTAAAAATGCCTGAAAATAAATATATGTTAAAAATGATGCTTTTAGCCCGAAAAAAAGGTTCTTCGGTTTGTGTTATGTAATGGACGGGGGTTATAAGGGATAAAACCCTTATATAGAAAGACATGGCTGCGATTTTTGCCAATTGTTTTCGATCTAGAACGAGCTAATCAATTAAGTCTCTTGCCAGATAAGGATTTAGTCGATTTATGCCCCCTGCTCGAACCAGACCAAGTAACGAAGAACCAAAACTCTCTCCACCAGACTCACTATAATTAACACAGTAGCCTAGCTATGTCGGCAGAATCTAGACATCGGAGCTTACTTGCCAATCGATACCAACTGGTCGAGTTGATCGGTAGCGGTGCCATGGGACAAGTATATCGAGCAGAAGATAAACTCTTAGGTGGCGTAACCGTCGCCGTCAAATTCCTCTCGCAAACTCTCCTCAACAACAGAATGCGCGAGCGCTTCGAGCGAGAGGCGACTATTTCGGCACTTTTAGGCGAAAAAAGTATTCATATTGTTAAAGTTCGTGATTATGGTGTAGATGACAAGGAAGTCCCCTTCTACGTCATGGAATTTTTGCAGGGGGAGAGCATGAGTGAAATCATCAAACATCAGCCGCTGCCCCTCCCGCGCTTTCTCAATCTCACCCGTCAGATTTGTTTCGGCCTAGAATGCGCCCATAAGGGTATTATCTTCCAAGGGGAGATGTGTCCGATTATTCACCGGGACATCAAACCAAGCAATATTATGGTGATTGAGGACTCAGGATTAGGGGAATTGGTGAAAATTCTCGATTTTGGCATCGCTAAACTCATCCAATCGGGAGAATCCCAAACCCAATCGTTTATGGGAACCTTAGCCTATTGTTCCCCGGAACAGATGGAAGGTAAAGAACTCGATCATCGTTCCGATATCTACAGTTTCGGGATTGTGATGTACGAGATGATCACGGGAGAAACGCCCCTTTTTCCCGATAATCCCTCCTTTGGCGGTTGGTATGAGGTTCACCACTACGCCGAACCCCGTTCCTTTAATTCTAGCTTGCAATTACCGCCAGAATTAGAACAGTTAATCCTGCGCTGCTTGGCCAAAGCACCCAGCGATCGCCCGTCAAGTGTTACAGATATACTACAACGTCTCGAACGACTTGAATCCCTAGTCAAAAATGAAATAGCCACAAAAACCGATGATTACACCAGCAAAATCAAAACCCCTCCTGATTTCAATCAAACCATTGTTTCTGCTGCTAATGCGAGGGATATCTGTCTCAAGTCCAGTTGGCCCGAGGATAAACCGCGCCAAAAAATTGTCTTCTCACGCTGTCTCCAGGCTGCTGACGGCGTTTTTCCCGGTTTATGGGTAATGTTGGATCGAGAAGATATCGCCGTCCGGGTTGCTAGTGTCCGTTATAATCAATTCCTCTTTTTACCCACACCTCACCCGATGATTCTCTGGATTACTGTCCTCTATCATCGTCAATGGAGCCCCCGCTGGTTGCCTTGTTATTTGGACTTAAAAACCCCCCAAGGTCAAAAAATGACCAAAACCCTCGCCGAAGCCGGTCAATACTGGATTTTATTTTTCCCCCTCGAAGGCAGCAACATCTGTGAAAATGTGATCACCGTTAATATTCCCGCCAATCAACGCCAAATTTTGCAGCAATGGCTGACCGATGGTCAATCGGGCCAAGGTGGCAGCCCGCAAATTAGCAAGCGGATGCTAAAACAGAAACTCGAGCAACTTAAACCCCAGATTCTAGCCAAATTAGAGTCGGAACTGGCCGGGCAGCCCTAAAAAATCAGGGGGGTATTAACTAACCCTGTCTAGCTAAGGCTTCGCTTTGTTTCATTAAAATACTCGCACTAGGCTGGGTGAGCTCAGGCGTTTGGCAGGTCGATAATTTAGCCAGCATTTGAGGATTGACAATCAAATAGTTTTTTAACCAATTACAGCCTCGAACCAACAGGCGATCGAGATTTTCCACAGGCCACACCCTCGCATGAGGAAAGTTGCTTGGTTAATTGGAGTATTTCTTCTAGAGTGACAGTATTTTTCATGATTTTTAGTTGGGTGATAGCAAATATTGCATTGTGTTTATGGATATGAACTAAACTCCATCGAAGTTGCATCACCAGAAGGAATAAAACTTGCCCAATAAAAAGGATGTTTTTGCTTCTCACCCTTGAGCATTCCTAGTTGAATTTGTCTTAAAGATTCACTGCGTCCTTCTCCTTTTTTTAAGCGTCCATAATAGGCGACCATTAAATCTTTAGTTGCATCATCAGATACTTTCCAAAGGCTAATTAATTGGCTTTCACTTCCCGCAATAACTAAAGCACGGCGCAATCCATAAACTCCCTGACCGATTTTAATATCTCCTTTCCCCGTATCGCAAGCGGAAAGGACAACTAATTTGGTTCCCACTAAGTTTAAATTAGTAGTTTCTAAAGCAGTTAAAACACCATCATCTCCTGCACTTTGACCGATTGTAACTCCTGCTAAAACTAACCCAGAACGCAATAAAGGATTTTCAACCACATTACGTTCACCCTGTAGGGGCGAATTGCGTTCGCCCGAATTACGTTCGCCCGGATTGCGTTCGCCCAAATTACGTTCCGGTTTAAAAAAACCATGAGTAGCGATGTGGAGAATATTTGGTTTTTTCACTTGTTTGACGGCGTTTTCTGTGGCTTGAGAACCAGTTAAGACAATGGCTTGACGTAAGATATTTTTAATCGCTTTAGCTTCTTCCTCTGTACCCGGAAGACCGGGAAAAGTAAACTCAGACAGGTCGATGGAACGAGTGAGAGCGACTTTTTTCCCTGCTTTACCGTAGAAAGGATCAGCTACAATAAGGGGAGATTGTTGACTAGCAAATTTATCTTTTAGACGCAGTAAATCTCGTCCAGAAGTGAGATAGGTAATATGATAATTTTCCACTAAGTATTGATTATTTTCATCCACTAAAGCTTCAAAGGGAATTAAGTTAAGTGCAGCATCAGGAGAAAGCAGAATCGTTTTAGTATTACCTAATAATTGACGGATAGGCTGCATCAATGTCTCATCGAGTTGACGCGCTGATTTTTGCAGTTGAGGGAGAGGAGTTTGTGCGTCTGCAAGATTGTCACGAAAGTAAATTAATTTGTCCTCAATCGGTTTAGCTTCCCCTACATCCTTGGCTTTGATGTCACCATTGGGATAGAGAATATAAACAGCATAGCGAGGATTGCCAAAGCGTTGATTTTCAGGTGCTTTAGGATTAAAAGGTCGATAGCGGACTATTTCAACTAAAGCAGCATCAGCAGGAATTAACTTTTGAATACCTTCGAGGGTAATGGGTTGGGATAGGCTACGAAATTCGGCACTACGAACACCGATTTTACCCTCTATTTCTTTTGCTTTTGCGGTAACTTCGTTAAGTTGTTGACGGTAAATTTCTGGTGAGGGAAAATCATCAGGCTTTTTAAAAGTCAGATTAGATAGTTGAGTCCGAACTTCAATCAGTTGAGTTAATAATTGTTGACTTTCGAGGTCATCAGTACGTTGTCGGAGAATTTGTAAGCTATTGGTTGAAACATCTAAAATTCGTCCTTTGCGTTCTAAGATAGTTTTCAAGGCGAGACGGGTTACTTCTGGGTTATTCGGTGCAGCTTGAAGATTGAGGGAAATCACCCCATCAGTCGTCCCTGAAACCGTTGCCATATAATCTTGTTTTTGCTTGTCATCCCCCATTTTTAAATTTTCTGAGAGGTTGTATTCTTCTACTGCAAGTCCTTGGCTGAGATAATTAATGGCTTGAGGAATATCATCTTGAGACTGGTAAAGTGCTGCCAAATTGTTGAGGCTGGCTGCGGTTAGGGGATGGTTGTCTCCTAATTGTTGTTTATGGATAGCTAATGCTTGTTTGTAGAGGGGTTCGGCTTCGCTGTATCTTCCTTGAGAATAGTAAAGTGCAGCCAAGTTGTTGAGACTGGTGGCGATTAGGGGATGGTTGTCTCCTAATTGTTGTTTCCAGATAGCTAAAGCTTGTTGTGCTAGGGGAATTGCCTCGTTATATTTTCCCTGCTGATACAGTTGAATAACTTGCTGATTTAGCCTCTCTGCTTCAGCTAATTTATCTTGCGGTGAAACCTGAGAAATCACCTGTCCCACCGTTGGGTTTAACATGACTCCCGATAATCCCATCATCCCGGTAATGACGACAACCGCTATCCCTGATTTGATTGATACTTTCATGGGTTTTTTATCCCTAGAGTTTATTGATAGGCAAAAACATCAACTTGAATAGATTTATCGGGTTATCTCGTTCCCCGGTTCTACCTAGGAACGCTTTATTCAGGTTCTACCTGAATACTATTTTAAGGCAGAGCCTTAAATATTGTGTTTCAAGGCAGAGCCTTGAAACAAGGGGACAAGGAGAATTTGTTTTAAGTACCATAATTAGTATAAGGCCGTTTATAAGGTGGTTGCAGTCCCAAAACAATATCCTCCCTCTTAACACCCATTGAAATTAAATCTTCTGCTGGATTCAATTCCGTTAAATTTTGTTGTAGCCAAATCTTATTATCACGAATATCAAAATGAACAATCGAGCGGTAAACTCGTTTTAAACCTTCCCATCCTACATTCATCCACTGATAATGATCCCGTTCCACATCAAATATTAATTGTACTTCTACATCTTCACTGGTAACATCTTCTGCTACATAGCGACTTAACAAATTTTGCACTGCTTGACGATATTTTATGAGTTTATCTTTATCCATTGTTTGATTACCTCCCTACAAAAGTAGTAGCCATCATCTCGTTCATCTCGTTCCCAGGTTCTACCTGGGAACGCTTTATTCAGGTTCTACCT